>JAICSB010000724.1 GCA_025937115.1 Pseudonocardiaceae bacterium
CTCTCCGCGCGGGCCTGCGGCCAGATCGCCGCGCTGTGCCAGGTGGCCCCACCGTCGATCGGGGGAGTGCTCAACGGCGGCTCAGCGCATCTCGGCGAGTTCGGTTCCCGGGACGCGGTAGCCACCGCCAAGGGCGAGCTGGTCGAGGCGCTGCCGGCGGCTGGGCTCGCGGTGCTCAACGCTGATGACCCGGTGGTGGCCGCGATGGACCGGCGCACCGCTGCCCGAGTGGTGCGCTTCGGGCAGTCGCCGTCGGCCGAAGTGCGCGCCACCGGGCTCGTTCCTGACGGTCGCGGTTGCTTCTCGTTCCGGCTGATCACCCCGGTCGGGGAGGCCGGGGTGGCGCTGACGGTGCCCGGCGAGCACCAGGTGTCCAATGCCCTGGCCGCGGCTGCGGTGGCGGTCGAGCTGGGTGCCACCCCGGCGGGTATCGCCGCAGTACTCGGGTGCTACCGGCCGGCGTCGCGCTGGCGGATGGAGGTCACCGACCGTCGCGATGGGGTGACCGTGGTCAACGACGCCTACAACGCCAACCCCGAGTCGGTCGCGGCGGCGTTGCGGGCGCTGGTCGCGATGGCCAGAACCGAGCGGCGCAGCTGGGCGGTACTCGGTCCGCTGGCCGAGCTCGGCGAGGCCACGGCGCAGGCGTACCGGACGATCGGCGCGCTCGCGGCGAGCCTTGGCGTCGACCGGCTCGTCGTGGTGGGCGAGCAGGCCCGGTCACTATGCTCCGGAACGGCATGGTCCTCGACCGGCGCGTCGGCTCCGGCGCTGGTGGCTGATGCGGCCGCGGCGCTGGAGCTTTTGCACAATGAGCTCGCTCCCGGGGACGTGGTGCTGATCAAGGCATCCCGGACCGTAGGGCTGGAACGGATCGCCCAAGGTCTGCTCGACGCCGAGGGGAGCAACCGGTGAGCACCATTCTGGTCGCCTCCGGGATCGCGCTGCTCGCTTCCATCCTGTTCACCCCCTATCTCATCCGGCTGTTCACCCGGCAGGGCTTCGGTCAGGAGATCCGGCAGGAGGGGCCGCACTCGCACCAGAGCAAACGGGGTACGCCCACCATGGGCGGAGTGGCCATCCTGCTGGCGATGTGGAGCGGGTACCTGATCTCGCACCTCACCGTCACCCGGCATGGCATCACCGCGTCGGCCCTGCTGGTGTTGCTGCTCACCACGGTGCTGGGAGTGGTCGGCTTCCTGGACGACCTGATCAAGGTTCGTCGGCAGCGCAACCTTGGCCTGAACAAGACAGCCAAGCTCGTCGGGCAGCTGGTCGCGGCGGTGTTGTTCGGCGTCCTGGCGATGGGGTTCCGAGACGCCGATGGCATCTCCCCGGCATCGATTCACCTGTCCTTCGTGCGGGATGTCGCCGTGGTGTCCTTCGGCGTCGTCGGATTCGTGGTGTTCAGCTACCTGCTGGTGTCCGCGTGGTCGAACGCGGTGAACCTGGCCGATGGTTTGGACGGGCTGGCGGCGGGTGCGGCGGCGATGGTGCTGGTGACCTATGTGATCGTCTCATTCTGGCAGTACACCCAGGACTGCACTCTGCTGCCGGTCCCCGGCTGCTACACCGTCCGAGACCCGCTCGACGTGGCCGTAGTGGCCGCCGCCGCGGTCGGCGGATGCATCGGGTTTCTGTGGTGGAACGCCCCCCCGGCGAAGATCTTTATGGGCGATACCGGATCGTTGGCCATCGGTGGGCTACTGGCCGGCCTGTCCGTGGTCACTCGGACCGAACTGCTCCTCGTCGTGATCGGTGGGCTGTTCGTCGTCGAAGCGATGTCGGTGGTGATCCAGGTGGCGGTCTTTCGGACCACCCGGCGCCGGCCGTTCC
>JAICSB010000065.1 GCA_025937115.1 Pseudonocardiaceae bacterium
GAGGGCCTTGAGGAAGTTCGAGCCGATGGAAAGCTGCCACGCCACCGGGACACACGAACCTGTGGCGCAGAAGATGTTGGTGACGGCCGTGCCGTGGTAGGCGGCTTCCAGTCCGACCATGTCGTCGATCGAGTGGCGGACGTCGGGCCAAAACTTGATCGCCCACCGTGCGACCACCGGCCCCTCCGAGTGCCCCAAGATGTCGACCTTGGAGTCGAAGTGCTCGCGCATCTGGCGCACGGCATAGACGACGTACTCCGCCGAGACCTGGATGTCAGTCAGCGCCCGGTCGGGCAGGTAGACGGTGCACGTCGATGCCGGCGTTGGTAAGCGCGGGCACGTAGTACGAGCCGATGGCATCGTCGTGACGGGGTGCTACTCCATGACCTTCGAGGCCCGCAGAGCCGTGTTCGGGTAACCCGGCGTGGCCACTATCGTCACCGGACCGGTCGGGCTCGGACGGTCGCCACGTTGCTCGATCGTCCAAGGCTAGGCGCCCGGTGAGCATCCGGCTACGGTCAGCTTTGGGAGCGCGCCCAGACACCGGAACTGATGTGGACCATGTCGCCGACGCGGGGCCAAGCCGTGATCCGCTGGATCGGGCACGGCTGAGTGAGCTTGCCCGTGAGCAGGCTGCGTTGCGGCGCGTGGCCACGCTGGTGGCCAGCGGCGCCCGGCCGGCTGAGGTGTTTACGGCGGTAGCGGATGAGCTGGGCCGGCTGATCGGTGCCGAGGCGACGTTCGTCTCCCGTGTTGATCACTCCTCGGGGGAGGGTGGTGAGTCGGAGCGGTATATCACTGTTGTTGGGTCCTATGGCCGGGTCAGCGATCAGGTACCGGTCGGCTTTCGGCTCAAGCTGGTCGCCGGGATGCTCCAGACTGCCGCGCTGCGGGACGGGCACCCGGTCCGGATTAACGGCGAGCGGTTGGCAAAGGGCCCGTATGGCGCCTGGGTTGGCCGGCTGGGCATGCGGGCCGGGGTCGCCACGCCGATTGTGGTCGGGGGGCGCCATTGGGGCGTGACGGTGGCGGCGACCTCGCGGGAGGACTTTCCGGCGGGCACCGAGTCGCGCATGGCGGATTTCATGGAGCTGGCCGCGATGGCCATCGCCAACGCCCAGGCCGAGCAGAAACTGCACGAACTAGCCGACACGCAGGCGTCCCTGCGCCGGCTGGCCATGCTGGTCGCGCGGGGCGAACCGCCCCAGACGGTGTTCGCGGCCGTGGCTAAGGAGGTGTTGCGGCATTTCGGTAGCGGCACCGCCAGGATGATCAGGTTTGAGCTCGACGGGACGGCCACGCTGGTCGCCAACGAGGGCACGACGGGTCCCCACGTGCGAGTCGGCCAACGCTGGGAGGGCTATCCGCCAACCGGGCTGACCGCGACCGTGCTGCGTACTGGGCGGGCTGCCCGGGTTGATGACTACTACGACATCCCGGGCGGGGAACCTTATCTGGGCGAGGGGCTGCGGTCTGCCATCGCGATGCCGGTCCACGTTCATGGCCGGCTGTGGGGACTGATCGCCGTCGGGTCCGGGCAGGGGCCACTGCCGCCCGACACAGAGCAACGGATGACGGAGTTCACCGACCTGGTCGCGACAGCGGTGGCAAATGCGCACAGCCGGGCCGAGCTGATGGCCTCTCGCGCGCGGATAGTCGCCGCATCGGATGATGCTCGCAGGCGCATCGAGCGCGACCTGCACGACGGCGCACAGCAACGCCTCGTCGCGCTGGCCCTGAGGCTGCGTTCGGCAGCGGCGGCATCCTCCGAACATGGCGAGATCCGTACCGAGATCGCGGGCGTAGCCGCGGAACTCAGGGGCGTGCTCGATGACCTGCGGGAAATCTCCCGCGGCATACACCCGGCGATCCTGTCCGAGGCGGGGCTGCGCCCGGCACTGCGCGCGCTCGGACGCCGCTCAACCATCCCGGTAGAAATGCAGGTGCGGGTCGATGGCCGGCTTCCCGAGCCCGTCGAGGTGGGCGCCTACTACGTCGTCTCAGAGATGCTCGCCAACGCCGCCAAGCACGCCCGCGCCTCGGTGGTCGAAGTCGACGCGGAGGCCTCCGGCGGCACGCTACGGCTGCGCGTGCGCGACGACGGTATCGGCGGCGCCGACCTGCGCGGCTCAGGACTGCTCGGGCTCAAAGACCGTATCGAGGCGCTGGGCGGGACGTTGTCCGTGCACAGCCCGCTAGGCCACGGCACCACGGTGTCCTGCGAGCTTCCGGTTATGGCCGGCGGTGGTTACCCGAATGCCGACCTTGAGTAGCCGCAACAGCCCGACACCCGACACATAGCCCATTTGCGGTTACCGTTGGCTGGAACTCGTCGTGCCTGCTAGCTGCAATTGGTGAGGCTGGCGGGTATGTCAAGAGTCCTGCCGGCCGGGAGCGCAGTTGGGCGTTGGCCCTGACGACATATGCCGCTGGCGAGACGAATCTCGACGTCATGGACATCATCACTGACACCAAGGCCCCACCAGAAGCCTCCCCAGTAGCCGCGGAGGCCGTCCCTTCCGCGCCCGCCGCCGGCCGGAAGTACGCCGTCGAGCTGATCGGGACGTTCATCTTCCTGTTCACCATCGCCGCCAGCGTGCTCAGCGGCAGCGCATTGGCCCCGGTGGCCATCGGCTCCGTCCTGATGGTCATGATCTACGCCGGGGGACACATCTCCGGTGGCCACTACAACCCCGCCGTCACCCTCGCCGCGCTGGTCCGCGGCCGGATCGGAGTTGCGGACGCGATCGGATACTGGATCGCCCAACTCATCGGCGGCCTACTCGCGATGACACTGGCCCGCTGGGTGATCGACCCAGCCCAGGTGCACACCCTGACCCTGTCCGGGCACCTGCTCAGCGCCGCGTTCATCGCCGAACTGCTGTTCACCTTCGCCCTGTGCTACGTCGTACTCAACGTCGCCACCAGCAAAGACCACCCCAACAACTCCTTCTACGGCCTGGCCATCGGCTTCACCGTCGCCACCGGCGCGATCGCCGTCGGCGCTATCTCCGGTGGCGTGTTCAACCCGGCCGTGGCCATCAGCGGCGCGGCCATCGGCCTGTTCGCCTGGCCCACCCTGTGGGCCTACCTGGTAGCCCAGATCATCGGCGGCACCGCCGCCGGACTGGCCTTCCTCGCCCTGAACCCCGACGACAAGTGATCCGCTTGGGCCGTCCGATCCAGCCGGACGGCCCAGCGGCTGATCGACGCAATCCTCAGCATCAGGGAGGGGCGAGAAGATGACGAGCACGATCACTACCGCTGACCCGCCCGGATCGCATCCGCCCCATGCCCGCCGCGGATCGCGAGGGCGTGGTCCCTTGCGCGACCTGTGCCACCCGTCCGACCTGTTCGCGAACCTGGGCCCGAACTGGTTCGCCTCGATCATGGGCACCGGCATCGTGGCCAACGCCGCCGCCATCCTGCCGGTGCAGTTTCCCGGTTTCCGCACCGCTGCCACCATCGTCTGGGCCTTCGCCGCATTCATGCTTGTCGCGCTCAGCGGCGCATGGGCGGTGCAATGGACCCGGCACCGCGAGACCGCGAAGGGCTACGCCCGCGACTCGGTGATGGCGCAGTTCTGGGGCGCCCCGCCGATGGCATTGATGACCGTTGGCGACGGGACCCTGCTGCTTGGTAAGGACTGGATCGGCCTTACCCCCGCGCTGAACGTCGACTGGGTCCTCTGGATTGCTGGCACCGCCCTCGGGCTGATCACCACCGTCTGGATCCCGTTCCGGATGATGACTACCCTTGACATCAAGCCCGACAGCGCCTTTGCCGGTTGGCTCATGCCCGTCGTGCCACCGATGGTCTCCGCAGCTGACGGCGCGCTGCTCATCCCGCACTTGCCCGAGGGTCAGCTCCGGCTCGGGATGCTGATGGCCTGCTACGCAATGTTCGGCATCAGCCTGTTCGCGACTCTGTTCATCGTCCCGCAGGTCTGGCGGCGGCTGGTGGTGTACAAGACCGGGGCCGCGGCGAGTGTGCCGACGGTGTGGCTCGTCCTCGGCCCGCTCGGGCAGTCGATCACCGCCGTGAACCTGCTCGCCAGCGATGCCGCCGGTGCCCTGCCCGCACCCTATGGCCAGGCCGCATCCGCTTTCGGCCTTTTCTACGGCGTGCCCACATGGGGTTTCGCCGCGATGTGGATGGTGCTCGCCGCGGCGCTCACCCTGCGGACCGCCCGGCAGAAGCTGCCGTTCGCCCTGACCTGGTGGAGCTTCACCTTCCCCGTCGGCACGGTCGTCACCGGCACCAGCGCTCTGTCGGCGCGGATCCACGCCGAACTGTTCACCGGCGCTTCGGTCATGCTCTACCTCTTGCTCGTGGCCGCGTGGATCACCGTCGCGATCCGTACCGCACATGGCAGCCACCGCGGGTACCTCTTCCAGCCCACGCCCACACCGCCATCCGGAGTACCGGCAAGGAACGTGTCAATCCCCCCTGTCGGGGAGCCCGTTCCGGGCTGAAATGAGTGGAAAGAATTTCCGTGGACAGTAATGGTACAACAGGATCGCTTGTGAAACAGCGGGAAATAAGGGGTGAGTATGACAACCGAATTGGTGCTGCTGGGAACGGCAGGAGCACCCATGCCTGTTGCCGGGCGTGCGGGGATTTCGTCAGCGCTCATCGTCAACGACAGAGTCTTTGTCATCGACTGCGGTCGCGGGTCGCCGTCCGCCTTCGCCAACGCGGGACTCGACTTCTCTCGTCTGGAAGGCGTGTTCCTCACCCACCTTCATGCCGACCACGCCGGTGATCTAGCCGGCATGCTCCTTTACCCGTGGGGCGTCCGGGTGGGTGACAACGGCCCGCTTGCACCGATCCGCGTCTACGGGCCCTCGCGACCCGAAGCCATGCCAGCCGGGGATGCCGTCTTCCGTCGTGAGACGACGATCCATCCGGAATTGCCGGCCCCCGGCACGACGGATTTGGTCGAGAACATCCTTGCTGGCTACGCCTACCATCTGAACGTCATGCCGCTGGACGTCCGCATGCCGGATGCGGGCGCGCTCGTCCGGGCGATCGACATACATGTTCGGGCCAGGACCGAGGGCATCACGCAGGTTCCGGTCATCGTCGTCGATGATGGAGTTATCAAGGTCACCGCCGTGGCCGTGACACACGGCCGGGCGGTTCCGGCCCTCGCGTACCGTTTCGACACCCCGGACGGCTCGGTGGTGTTCTCTGGCGACACCACCGTGAACGACGATCTGATCGCCCTCGCCCAGGGTGCCGACATCCTCGTCCACCACGTTGCCGACCTCGGCTACCTCAAGCGGCACGGCATCACCGGTGCCGCCCTGGAACGGATGGCCGCGCTGCACACCGATGTCACCCAGGTCGGCAGCGTCGCCGAACGCGCACGAGTCCACGAACTCATCCTCAGCCATTACCTTCCGGCTCAACGGGACACGATCACGGATGCGGAATGGGCACAACGCGCCGGGGAGGGCTTCAGCGGGAAAACCACCGCGGGCAGTGACGGCCTGCGCAGAGCGCTCCCTCGCGTTACTTCGTGATCACCTCGCGGGTGTGGTGATAGCCGCCGCGGCGATGACGACGGTGAGGGCGGCGAGTGGCAGCGCGGGCAAGACGGCCGGGGCGGTGACGATGAGTACTCCGCCGACGGCGGCGCCGACGGCAACGGCGGTGAGCACCGCGAGGCCGCGGTGATCGAGATGACGGGATCGCGGCTTGGCAATGAGAGAGGCGACCACCCCGGTGAGGGTGCCGGTGAGATAGGTGGTGGACACCGACGTGCCGAGACCGCGCACCGCGGCGCTTTGGAGTCCCATGCCCAGCGTGGCGACGGCGAGCAGAACCAGTTGTGGACCACCGGTCGGCTGGGCGTGAGCGAGCTCCCACCCGGCGCTGAACGCGCCCATCACCGCGAGCTCAACCACCAGCGTCAGGGTGACAGCGACGGGCCAGGTCTGCTCGCGTGGGCGTGGCGGCCCGGCAATCCAGGTGCCGAGCGCGGCGCCGGTGACGTAGCCGGCAATGGCCAATGCCGTATGCGCGGCCAGCTCACCGGACGGGCGAGCGGCGGCCAGGCCCAGGAGCACCAGGTTGCCGGTCATGACGCTGCTGAACACGCCACCGAGCTGGGTGAAGCCGGCGACGTCCATCGCGCCGGTGCCAAAGGCCAACGCAGCGGCGAGGGCGATGAGCGGCACGTTATGCCGGAGGTGGGTTCCTAAGGGCACAGGACGGCCTTGATGACGCCGTTGGCACGTTGGTCGAACTGCTGATAGAGCGCGGCTGCGTCATAGCCGCGGGCGCAGTTCACGCACACCCCGCAGTACAGGTGAGTCGGTATCACCACCCGGTCGCCTGCCTTCACCAGCTCCACCGCCGAGCCGACCTGGTCGACGACGCCAAGAGGTTCATGCCCCAACACCAGGCCCGCGGTGGCACCGGTGCGGCCGTCGTACATGTGCAGGTCGGTGCCGCAAATCGCATTGGAGGTCACGCGCACCACAACGTCGCTGGGCTCCTCCACCACCGCATCGGAAACCTCGTCCACTAGAACCGATCGAGTGTCGGCGAAGACGACAGCTTTCATGGCGTCTTTTCTCCCCTGGCGGCCATTACCACTGCGGAGGATTACCTGATGGGCGGGTGACCGTCAGGACAGGCACGTCGTCACCTCTTACCCCCGCCTGTGGTGCTCAAACATGATCGCCTCGAAGCCTCTGTCCGTCTTCACGGCGAGCGCCTAATTCGACTACCGGCCAGCAGGAATCCGAAGATTGCGGCCAGCAGCAGAGGACGACGGCCGCTGGCCGCGATGCCTCCACGCGGGTAGTGCACGACGCTATTCACATGCCAGACCCGAGGGGGAGATCGAGCTGTACGATCGCGCGAATTCTGGATGATGACGGTTAGGTGCTTCAACTGGTCAAGGGGATCGACATGGGCATCTTCCGTACAAACAACATGCTGGCCGGCGGGATAGCTGTCGCCGCGCTGATCCTCAGCGGGTGCTCCGGTGGTGTCGCGACCACCAGTGCACCGTCTACCTTGGTACAGCCGCCTAACGCGCAGAACTTGGAACAGGTTTACGTCAGCATTGTGCAGAGAGTGCTGCCCTCGGTCGTGCAAATCACCACCGACCATGCCCTCGGCTCCGGCATTGCCTTCGACACCCGGGGCAATATCGTCACCAACGCCCATGTGGTGGGCCAGGCGACCACGTTCCAGGTGCGTCTGGCTGACAGTCCGCAAGCAATCCCGGCCACCCTGGTCGGCACCTACCCACCCGACGACCTCGCTGTCATTAAGCTCGACCGCCCGCCGTCCTCGGTGCACCCAGCGCACTTCGGTGACTCCGCGAGGCTGCAGGTCGGCGACATCGTCATGGCCATGGGCAACCCACTGGGACTGACCGGCAGCGTGACCGACGGGATCATCTCGGCCACCGGCCGTACCGTCACCGAGCCTGCAGGGGGCTCCTCCCCAGGCGCGACGCTGCCCGAGGCCATCCAGACCAGTGCCTCGATCAACCCTGGAAACAGCGGCGGCGCGCTCGTCAACCTCGCCGGCGACGTCATCGGCGTACCTACGCTGGCCGCGCTCGAGCCGGCGGGCGATGGCGGTGGAACTGCTCCCGCGCCGGGCATCGGTTTCGCGATACCCAGCAACGTTGTCACCGACATCGCCGGGCAGCTCATCGCACACAACGGTCACGTGGTCAACTCTCATCGCGCCCAGCTGGGCGTCCAGGTGACCACCGTGGTGGACCCGACCGGCCAGCCGGTCGGTATGGGCGTGGTCAGCGTGGTCCCTGGCGGGCCGGCCGCAGCGGCCGGGATACAGACCGGCGAGGTGATCACCGCGGTCAACAACATCCCAGTGCACCGCGCCTCGGAGCTCACCCAGGCGCTCGCCAAGCTCGACCCGGGGCAGACTGTCCCAGTTACCCTGACCACCCCGCAGGGCGGAACCCGCACCGTCATGGTCGTTCTGGGCCAGCTGCCCGGAAGCTGACCCACATGGCTGCGCAGTGACGCGACATGGGTCGTGGCAGGTCTGGACCGAACGTGGGGGTGAGGATGTGGAGATGGCGGAGTCGGACGCTGGGGTGGTTCCGCAGCCGGTGCTCAGTCCGCTAACGACTGCGGCGATCTTCTTGGTGGTGACGATCGATCCGGACGGCGAGTCCGCCGCGCGCGAGCTGCTGTCCGGCTTGGCGGGTCTTCAGCGATCGGTCGGTTTCCGGGTGCCGGAGGGCAGGCTGAGTTGCGTGGTCGGCGTCGGGTCGCAGGCCTGGGATCGCTTGTTCAGCGGACCGCGCCCGGCCGAGCTGCATCCTTTCCGTGAACTAGCCGGAGCCGAGCATCGCGCGGTGTCCACCCCCGGCGACCTACTCTTCCACATCCGGGCCACGCAGTTGTACCCGTGCTTTGAGCTAGCGAGCCAGATCATGGATCAACTGGTTGGCGCTGTGACGGTCCGCGACGAGGTGCATGGATTCAAATACTTCGACGTACGTGACTTGCTGGGATTCGTTGATGGGACGGAAAATCCGGTAGGGACGGCGGCGAGTGCTGCGGTGCTGATTGGCGACGAGGACCCGGAGTTCGCCGGCGGGAGCTATGTGATAGTGCAGAAGTACCTGCATGATCTGCGGGCGTGGAACGCCCTGCCGGTGGAAGCCCAGGAGAAGGTGATCGGCCGTACCAAGCTGTCCAATATCGAGCTGGACGACGCCGTCAAGCCGGACAACTCCCACGTCGCACTGACCACGATCACCGATCCCGACGGCACCGAGCAGCAGATCCTGCGCGACAACATGCCCTTCGGGACCGTTGGTCGGAGTGAGTTCGGTACATATTTTATCGGTTATGCCCGCACTCCCGCGGTCACCGAGAAGATGCTGGAGAACATGTTCTTGGGAGATCCGCCGGGAACCCACGACCGGATTTTGGAATTTTCCACCCCGGTGACCGGCACGCTGTTCTTCGCACCTGCGGCCAGCTTCCTCGACGACCTCCCCGATCCTCCCGACGCCGCCACCGCGGCCGATGCGGACGCGGGTCTTGACGTTCATGCCCCGTCTGATGGTTCGCTGAGAATTGGCGACCTGAAGACCTGAAAGGGACTGGTGCAGTAAACTGAGTTTAGCGCATTAACTGCCGCTGATCACGTCCGAGCGCGCTCCCGTGGGCACCGACAGCGTCACCGTGCCTGCGTGCTGGAACTCGAAAGTGAGGGGGATGTTTAGCCCAGCGCGTAACACGCGGTTAAGGGTCAACATAATCCGCAGTCTATCCACGGCCGTCGGACTGGTGGGCGGAGCATTTATGGGAGCGGAGCCGGTAGTGCTGACGACGGTGTCACCGGGCGGAATGTCGGTGGTGCCCACCACCTGCACTTGGCTGGCTGCTGGGCTGGTTACCGCTACCAGCTTGTCGGCCTGGTTGCCTTGATTGACGATGGCAAGAAGTACCGGCACCGTGGACCCGGCGGGATAGGCCTCCTGCGGGGTGTGCGGATTGGGAATCAGTACGTCGCGCAGCGCGATGGTGTTTCCGGCGTTACCAAAGGCACCGTCGACGGCGGACACATCGGGGGTCGTCTGGTTCGCACAGCCAACCAGAGCCAACGCAACGGCGAAGCTGATTATGATACGAGCCGCGACGGTGCGGCGGCCCTGCATCGTGAAGGAAGCCGAACCAGGCGCAGTGGATTTGATCACCATAGGTCACCCCGGTTAGCGCGGTTTTGCAGGAACCTTGCTGGTTCAGACAGTGTTGCCGCCCACACTGCCGGCGGCATCGACGTCAGCGGCCATCGTGGTGTGGTGCTCGCCGGAGTCCTCAGATTCCCCCTAGCAGGTAGCCGAATTGGGCGCCGCGATTAACCCTTTTCGATCGGAAGCGTGATCAGCAGCGTCGTTCCCTGTCCGACGGGGCTCGCTACTTCGATCGTCCCGCCGAGCGCGTCGACGCGGTCGGTGAGGCCGATGAGTCCGGAACCGCGTGTCGGATCGGCCCCTCCGGAGCCATCATCGCGGATCGAGAGCTCAAGGACACCGTCACGCGCTTCGACGGCGATATGTACCGCGGAAGCGTGCGCATGCTTCGCAGTATTCGTGAGCGCTTCTGACACGACGTAATAGATGGCCACTTCCACCGGCTCGGGCAGCCGGGTCTCGGTGCGCACCGCAAGCTCGACGGGCACGGCTGACCGGCGGGCGAGTGTGTTGAGGGCGGGCGCGAGGCCGCCCCGAGCAAGGATGGCCGGGTGTATGCCGCGGGAGATCTCCTGCAGCTCCTCAAGCGCGCCCGCCAGTCCGTCCACTACTCGGGACAACTGCGCTTGCAACTCGTCCAGCCCGGGCGGGGCCATCTCCTGAGCACTCCGCTGTTCGAGCATGAGCGAGACGAGCCGTTGTTGCACCCCATCGTGCAGATCCCGCTCGATCTGGCGCCGCGTCTGATCTGCTGCCGTCACGATCCGCGCCCGCGAGGCGGCGAGCTCGGCCCGGCTCCCCTCGAGCTTGCGTTCGCTTTCGCGCAGGTTACGAAACATCAGCAGCGTATCCAGAGCGTCGGCCAGCCGCCGTCCGATCTCATGTAACAGCCGCTCGTCCTGCGGCGTCCAGACCCGTGGATGAGAGCACTGGTGCAGCCCGAACATATAGGGCTTGTCTACCTTGGGGTAAACAGCCATGGCGATCATGGATTTGATACTGAAGCGCTCCGCCAACTGTAGCGGAAGCGCACAGTCTGATTCGGGATCGAATCGCACCGGACCGTTTGAGGCCAGCACTCTCCGAGAGACGTTGGCGCCCGCTGGTTCATTCGGGATGTCTACGCCGAGGCCGAAGGCGCCGATGTACTCTGCTCGCGTACGCTCCATTCGCACTCGATGGGAGTCAACGTCCGGGTCACAGGGATAAATCAGCCACGCCCGATCGCATTTGAAGGTCACCAGCACGACATCGAGAACATCGCTCATCATCTGCTCGAGGTCGCTGGTCCCTTGGATGGCGCGGTCGATACTGTCCATGCTTTCGAGGA
>JAICSB010000613.1 GCA_025937115.1 Pseudonocardiaceae bacterium
CCACCAAGGCGATCACCTCGTTACGCAGACTGAGCATGGCCCCCCCAACCTCGCTACTGACTGTACTTCTCACTAAGCGTGAGAAGACCCCGTTGTGTTAGCCGACATCGTCGAGTCACCTATTCGGGTTGAGCTGGCTCAGTCAGTTGCTTAGGACTACAGCCGCACTTACGGGGAGGCGCCGCTACTTGCCGCGCAGGCCGACCGGGTTGCCGTCGGTGTCCTCCAGCACGCACACCCGCGCCCCCGGACTGACCTCGCGCGGAGCGCTCCGCTCGGTCGCGCCGGCGGCGAGCAGACCGGCGCGGACGGCGTCGAGATTGTCGACATCGGCATAGGCCACCGGCCCACCAGCCACGTCGCCTTGGGGAGCCAGGCTGACCTCGAAGCCGTCGGCGGAGTAGCCGACGTAATAGGGCTGGTCGGTGTGCGGCGCGCCGAGCAGTGCGGTGTAGATCGCCTTGGCGGCGTCCAGGTCGGACACCGGGACCACCACGCTGCGGATCGTCGGACTCATCTGTTGTTCCTCTCGGGTACGGCGGTCACATCCGCGACCGCTGCTTCGTCGATGAGGTGACGGATCAACGGTACCGGTGGCCACGCTCTCTGGGTTGGGCGTTGGTTGGGGTAACGTCCCGCCATCACGAACCTGCAACGCCGTCTTCGTCTCGCCGTGACGCTGGTGCTCGCCTGCGTGGCGATCATCGTGGTGGGCTGCGGACGCCCCGCCGTCAATCCGGCTGCGGTATCGAAAACCTCGGTGCCACAGATGCTTGCGGTGCCGCGGGTACTGGTGCCGTCGGCGACACCTGCTGTGGCATCGCCGCCGCCGCCGCCGTCACCGCCGGCCGATTGCCTGGATCCGGCGTGGAGCTGCACCCAGCAGCAGCGTTTCGCCGCCGCCGGCGCCTACATCAGCCGCAATGTCAGCGGCAATGGCTACCTGGCCGTGGTATTCACCGATCGGCAGACCGGCGCGGTGTGGCGCTTCGGCCCGACGCAGCACGAGGGTTGGACCGCGTCCACCATCAAGCTTGCGATCGCCACTGATCTGCTGCGCCGGCAGCGGGCCGGCCAGATCACCTTGACCGCTGCCGACCGGCACGACATGGCCACCATGCTCAACTTCTCCGACGAAGCCGCTTCGGACCGGCTGTGGACGAAATACGGTGGCGAGGACATGCTCGCCCGGTTCCGCAACCAGTACGGCATGACCGGCCTGCACTTCGTGCCCGGCTTTACCGCCAAGACGTACTGGGGCTTCGTCAAGTGCACCACCGATGACCTGGCCGCCCTCACCCACTACGTCTTCACCCAGGTGAACCCGGCCGACCGCGCCTACCTCGTCGACGCGCTGCGCGGGGTCGCGCCCAACCAGCAGTGGGGAGTCTGGGCTGCCGGCTCCGACCAGCGACCGGGGAACAAGGACGGTTGGTCGTATGAGACCGATCCCTACGGCAAGCACTGGGTGACGAACACCGTCGGTTTTGCCGGACCCGACGAGCGCTACCTGATCGCCGAGATGTACCAGGTGGGTCCGCGCGGCACTCTGCCCGGAGGTGTGCATACAATCAGCGATGTCGTCGCCCTGCTGTTCGGCGTGCCGGTACCGGCACGGATCACGGTGCCATCCCCCGACGGATAAGTCTCACTGTCCGTGACTCCCCGGGAAGAGGCGTTGCAGCCTACGAACGTCCCGTGCACGGCAACTTGCGCCCAGAGTTGCCATCGGTGGCACATGCGCAGCGAATCTACCCAGCTTCTTATAGGGACTGGTGGGATCAATGAGACCGTCGTTACTCCGACGCCACTACCGCGCCCGATCGTCCGGCCCGGTAGCACGCCAACCCGCGACTCTACGATGGCGGTATGTGTCGCAACATTCGCCCGCTGCACAACTTTGACCCACCCGCGTCACGGGATGAGGTGCACAGCGCGGCCTTGCAGTACGTGCGGAAGATCAGTGGGTGCACGAAGCCCTCACAGGCCAACGCCGAGGTGTTCGAACGGGCAGTCGGTGCCGTCGCCGAGGTCTCGATGCGTCTGCTCACTGAGCTGGTCACGACTGCACCGCCGAAGGATCGAGAGGTCGAGGCCGCCAAGGCCCGCGAGCGATCCGCCACCCGCTTCGCGACGTGACGCCAACACTGAGCCGCCCCGAACCGCCGGCTGCTTCATCGGTCGACACGATCACCGATTCTGGATCAGAATGCGCCCGTCTTTGGCTAGTACCGGCACGTTCATCGGCACCGCATCGGGATACTTCATGCCGGTGCCGGTGTTGAGCACGACGACCTGCTCCGCACCGGTCAGCCAACCGGCCTCCCGCAACTGTGCGACGGCGGCGAAGCAGGCAGCGCCCTCAGGGCAGACGAATGCTCCTTCAGCGCGAGCCAGCTCCCCCAGTGCGTCGAGCAATGCC
>JAICSB010000505.1 GCA_025937115.1 Pseudonocardiaceae bacterium
CCGACGCCCAGGTCGAACACCGGGGCGACCTTCCCGACGATCCGGGAGACGCCCATGGTCGGCTCGTAGATCCCGGACAGCAGCCGCAGCAGGGTCGACTTGCCCGCCCCGTTGTGCCCGATCAGACCGACCCGGTCGCCGTGGCGCAGCGACAGGGTGATGTCCCGCAGCGCCTCGATGACCGGCACCTTGGCGTCCATCCCGATCTTGCCGCCGGCCCGTCCTACGGTGCCCAGCAAAGCCTTCTTCAACGACCGGGTCTTCGCGTCGAAGATCGGGAAGTTGACGCAGGCACCGCACACGTCGATTGAGACCATTATCTTTTAACACCCAGTCCTGATCATACCCAGTAGGAGACTCGGGCCCGGTAGTTGCGCAGGATCAGTAGTGCTGCCGCCCACCCCACCACAGTGATGGCCAAGGTCACCACCCAGTGCCGGGGTTCGAACGACTGACCGATCATCGGGCGTCGCAGGATCTCGATGAAGTGCAGGAACGGGTTGAGCTCGGCCAGCCGGGCCCGCTGCGCTCCCGGACCGCCCTTGCTGATCAGATCCTGGTAGTTCCACACGATCGGCGTCATGAAGAACATCAGGGTGACGACGCTGGTGGTCACCGGGGGGATGTCGCGGTAACGGGTCGCAATGATCCCGATCAGGATCGCCACCCAGGCCCCGTTGAGCACGATCACCGCCAATGCCGGCAGCGCCATCAGGCTGCCCCACCCCAGGTGCGTCCGGAAAATCACCACCAGGGCCGCCCAGACCAGCACGTTGTGCCCGAAGAACAGCAGTTGTCGCCAGACCAGCCGGAACACGTGCACACTCAGCGGCGCAGGCAGGTGCTTGATCAGGCCCTCGTTGCGGATGAAGACCTCGGCGCCCTCGTTGATGCAGCTCGCCATGAACTGCCAGATAATCAGCCCGACGGCCAGGTAGGGCAGGAAGAACGCGATCGGTTGACCGAACAGTGCCGCATAGAGCAGCCCCATACCCAGCGCCTGGACTCCCAGGCTGATCGTGATCCACAACGGTCCGATCACCGAGCGCCGGTAGCCCTGCCTGATGTCCTGCCAGCCGAGATGCCCCCACAGTCGACGTTGCTGCCAGCCGGCCCGCAGATCACCGAACGCCCGAGACCAGCTCCGGGATGACAGCGCCCGGTCCGCGGTGATCTCCGGTGCCGCTGCGGTGTACTGCATGGTCCGCGAGGGTACCCGTGCGGTCTCCGGACCCCCGGCCTGCGGGTGCGCCAGCCGCTGCCCGCGCCCGGTGCACCAAGCTTCCCGAACTCCACAGCAGAGCTGTCCGACGTTGATCAAACAGCGCTGCTGTGGAGTTCGGGACACCCAGAGTTCGGGGGACGCAGGGCACGCGGGTGCGGAGGGGGAGCTTTGCGCTTGGGTACCACGGTGTCTCGGCGTTTAGCGCGCTGACGGTCGCAGCACTGGGACTCCAGCAGGTCCAGGCCCGACGAGGCGTGGTGCTGGGCTGTGGCGGGTTCATCGTGCAGTGATCACGAATTCGGAAGAATCAACCGCGCTGAGCGCGGCTCACTCTTCCCAATCTCCGATCATGAGCCTCGCTCACCCTCCTCGTTGACGTCGAGGTCGGGTTGTTCGGCGTAGCTGAAGGTGATGGGGGCGACCTCGGTGCGCGGGTGGTAAGAGGGGTCGAGCCGAACGAGGTCCCACTCGTTGATCCAGGCCCGCACGTACTGGCGCATCCGGGTGGTGCCGAGCCGTTCGAGACCGGTCACGTCGGGGGCGTTCCAGCCGAAGGCCTCGGAGTGCAGGGCCTTCAGGCATTGGTAGGCGTAGTCGAGCTCGTCGGCGTCGGGGGCGGCAAGCAGCAGCATGTCGCGCTCGATCAGGCCCATTGCCGTCTCGGCCCGGGAGGCGATCTCGTCCCATTCGGCTGACTGTTTGGCGCGCAGCTTCGCCGGGACCACCTCCCGGTCGTTCTTCGCCGTGAGCACGGCGGCGTCGAAGTCATCGGTCATGGCCAGCACGGTCGCCAGCGGCGACGCGGGGTCATCGGCGTCGGGTTGCAGCCAGCGAGCCAGCTCGGCATAGGAGCGGCCCCGTTGCTGCAACGTATAGCGCCCGATCAGCTCGACTTCGTCGAACAGCAGCACCCAGCCCTCGCAGCCGGCGGCGACGAGCAGCCGGGCCAGGAACCGGAACCGTTGACGGGCCAGCTCCCGCGCGGGCACCGCGGCCAGCACTGGACGGCCCAGCCCAGCGAACTTGGCGTGCCGTCGGACCTCGGCGACGGCGAGACGGTCCCCGGACCAGAACCGGACGATCGCGTCGGCGAAGTTGTCCTCGCCGGCCTGCACCCGCGGGAACAGGGTCAGTGTCAAGGGGAACCACTCGTCGACCGGGGCGCCGGGGCCAGCGGCCCAGCGCATCAGCTCGGCGAAGGCCGGTCCGTCGGGATCCAGGCCCGCAGCCGCCTCGGCCACCGCGCCGACCGACCCGTCGGGCAGCACCGCGGACTCCACCGCGGCGCGCAGCACCTTGGCTGGGTCGTGCAGCGGCGTCTCCTTGCTGACCACGATGTGGCTCACCGCGTACCCGCGGTCCAGGCTCAGGTGGGTCAGGTGTTCCAGGACGTGGCTCTTGCCCGCGCCGAACCCGCCACCGAGCAGCAGCCCTCGGGGTCCGGTGCGGACCTGGCCGATCCCGTCGATCAGGGTGGTGAAACGGTCCTCGATGTCGGACTGGCCGCTGCCCAGCGCGGTCACCGCGTCCCGGCTCGGCACCCCCGACCGCAGGGCCTCGACCGCGCGCCTCGCGGCGAGCCGGTTCATCGGACCACCTCCAGGCGGGTTTCCAGCCGGACCAGCGCGGCGAACGGGTTGGCGCGGCGGCGGTCGCGGATCTCGTCAACGACCCGCAGGTGCAGGGCGCTGTAGGCGGGCAGGCCGCGGGTGTCGTCGGTGACCAGCTCGGGTGGCACCGTCACCGCGACGAACGCGCCGCGCAGGTTGTCGGTGGCGTCGACGAGCTGGCGCAGCACCTCGTAGGCGTCGAGCACGGC
>JAICSB010000478.1 GCA_025937115.1 Pseudonocardiaceae bacterium
GAGAAGGCCGGCGTCGTGCTGGCGTTCGGTTCCGACGCGCCGGTTACCCCGGGCGACCCGTGGGACGCGGTGCGCGCTGCGGTAGGACACCGCAGCCCCGGCTCAGAGATCGGTGCGATGGAGGCTTTCGCGGCGCACACCTACGGCGGATACCGCGCTGCCGCCGCAGCTGACCCGCTGGCCGGTTCGCTGGTCCCCGGTGCTCCGGCCTCCTACGCGATCTGGGCCGGTGACGAGTCCGCTGGATTCCCTGGAGTCGAGTCACCCTCGTGCCTGCGCACCGTGCATCACGGCCGGGTTCTGTTCGAGTTGCAAGACGCCCTGTTGTGAGCCAGTATGGCCGGCTGCTGCGGGTAGGTACTGCCGCCGGTGCCGGCCTGCTGCTGTACGTCGGTGCACCCCCGCGTGAATTGTGGTGGCTCGCGCCGGTGGTTTTCGTGGTGTTATGGGCGGTTTTGCATGGACGCCCGGCCCGTGCCGGCTTCGGCTACGGGCTCGCTTTCGGGTTCGGCTTCTTCGTGCCGCTGCTGTCGTGGGCGGGGGAGTTCGTCGGCCCGCTGCCGTGGCTGGCGCTGGCCACCGTCGAGGCGCTGGTGCTGGCGCTGGCCGGTGCCGGCGTTGCCGTGGTATCCCGGTTGCCGGCCGCGCCATTGTGGGCAGCGGGAGTGTGGGTGGCGGCCGAGGCGCTGATCGCCCGGGCTCCCTTCGGCGGCTTTCCCTGGGGCCGGGTGGCTTTCAGCCAGCCCAGCGGGATATTCCTCCCGGTGGCTGCGATCGGCGGAGCCCCGCTGCTCACCGTGGCCGTGGTGCTGACCGGCTTCGGGACCGGCGAACTGATTCGCCGGGTCGCGCGCGGGCGCGTCCCGCAGTTTTTAGGGTTCGTGTCCAACCCTGCGGTTCCCGAACTCCACAGTAGAGCTGTTCAAGGGCGCCTGGGCAGCTCTGCTGTGGAGTTCGGGAGGCTCAGAGCGATCGTGGTGCCGGCGCTGCTTGCGATAGGCCCGGTGGTGGCAGGGATTGTTGCGGCGCCGGTGGTGGCGACGACGACCGCCGACGGGTCGGCGGTCGTCGCACTGGTCCAGGGAAACGTGCCTCGAGCGGGACTGGACTTCAACGCCCAGCGTCGCGCCGTACTGGACAACCACGCCGCGCGCACCGTGCAGCTCGCCGCCGACGTCGCGGCTGGTCGCTACCCGCGGCCAGCGCTGGTGATCTGGCCAGAGAACTCCTCTGACATCGATCCATTGCGCAACCCGGATGCCCGGGCGGTGATCGATCGAGCGGCCCGGGCGATCGGTGCACCCATCCTGGTCGGCGCTGTCCTGCGCACTGGCGACGGGCACACCACGAATACCGCCATCGTGTGGAACCCGTACACCGGACCAGGTCAGCGTCACGACAAGCGCCCGATGCCCTTCGCCGAGTACATCCCCTACCGGGACTTCTTCCGGCTGTTCAGCCCCTATGTCGACCGCGCGGGCGACTTCGTCCCGGGCAACGGCGACAGCGCCGTAGACCTCGGGCCGGCCCGGGTCGGGATAGCCATCTGCTCCGAGGTGATGTTCGACGATCTGGTCCGCCAAAGCGTGCGATCCGGGGCCCAGCTGCTGGCCGTGCCCACGAACAACGCCACCTTCGGCTTCACCGAGATGACCTACCAGCAGCAGGCGATCTCGCGGGTCCGGGCGGTGGAGCACGGCCGGGCCGTGCTGGTGGCGGCCACCAGCGGGGTCAGTTCCGTCATCGCCCCTGACGGCGCCGTCGAGCAGCAGACAAAGCTGTTCACTCCGGACGCGCTGGTGGCGCGGGTCCCGCTGCGTTCCGGTATTACGCTGGCTACTTGGCTGGGCCCCGCGCCGGAGTGGGTGCTGGTCGCCCTGGGCTTGTTGGGCGTGGCAGCAGCCCTGGTGGTGCAGAGCAAAGCTAAGGCAGGGCAGCGACGGGGACCCGTGCCCCCCAAGGAGGACGTCGATGGCGGATCAGCAGGACGACGGGGACGCCGAGGGCGCCGGCCTGACGATCGTCGTGATCCCGACCTACGACGAGCGGGCCAGCCTGCCGACGGTCCTGCGCCGGCTGCACGAGGCGGTACCTGACGCGCACGCGCTGGTGGTCGACGACGACAGTCCGGATGGCACGGGGGAGCTGGCCGACGCACTCGCCGCTACCGACAGCCGGGTGCATGTCCTGCATCGCGCCACCAAGGCCGGCCTCGGCGCGGCCTACGTTGCCGGCTTCCGGTGGGCGCTGCAGCGCGGCTATGACGTCGTGGTGGAGATGGACGCCGACGGCTCGCACGCTCCGGAGGATCTTCCCCGGATACTTGCGGCGCTGACCGACGACCCCCCAGGCACCGCCGCCGACGTCGTTCTGGGCTCCCGATATGTGCCCGGCGGCCGAGTGGTCAACTGGGCGCGATACCGCGAATGGATCTCCCGCGGTGGCAACTACTACTCACGAATGGCGCTGGGAGTGCGCATCCATGACGTCACCGGCGGATTCCGCGCCTACCGTCGCGAGGTGCTGGAGGATCTTGACCTCAGCACGGTGGCCTCGCAAGGTTACTGCTTCCAGGTCGACCTCGCCTGGCGCTCGGTGCGCGCCGGTTTCACCGTGGTGGAGGTGCCGATCACATTCACCGAGCGAGAGTACGGCGAATCGAAGATGACCAGCTCCATTGTCCTGGAGGCGCTGTGGCGGGTGACCGTTTGGGGTGCGCAGCGCTGCGTGCCGAACCTGCGACGGCAGTCCGACACTGACTCGACAAGCAACGCCACGCAGCCCAGCCAGCTTTGACTTGCCCAGCTTCTCAGGCGGACCGGGAGCGGCGACCACGCAGCTCGGTCAGTCGCTCATCAAGCAGTTCTTCGAGCTGCTGGACACTACGCCGTTCCATGAGCATGTCCCAGTGCGTGCGCGGCGGCTTGATCTTCTTCGGCTCCGGCGCAGCACCGTCGACCAGCCTGGCCTCGTTGCCGTGCAACCGGCACTCCCAGACCATCGGTGATTCGGCATCATCGGCGAATGACACGGTGAAGTCGTGGCCCATGGGGCAGGCGTAAACCACTGATCGGCGAGGAGCAAGATCATGGTCACGGTCCGTCTCGTAACTGACTGTTCCGAGCCGGCTGCCACGAAGTACGCGATCGGCCATGGCGTCTCCTCTCTCCGGGCCAGAGACCGGGGGTCTCCGGATCCAGCCCATCGGGTGCAACGCCGAAGAAGGCCTCGACGTTCCCGGA
>JAICSB010000777.1 GCA_025937115.1 Pseudonocardiaceae bacterium
GGCGGTGACATCTGCGGCCTCGGCCATCTCGGCCAGCAGAGTCGCCGACCACCGTCCCCCGCACCACGCCTGGTCTCTGGTGATCCGGCCATCAGTCACCTCGACGATGTGGGCCTGGTGGACGGCATACGGGACGCCTTCCTGCTCCCAACGAAGCGTGAACTCGACCAGCTCCCCAGTGGGCAGGGGGGTGCGTTTGAGCTCCTCGAAACTCCCAGCGTCGGCGTACCAGCGGGACAACTCGGCCCGCACGGCGGCGTCACCGCGGACGCTGAAACGCCAGTGGGGCACTGTGGCGTCCAGCGTCACCTCGGGGCTCAAGGCATCGCAGCCCCCTATCGCCGCACCCTCGATGGCCGCCAGGTACCACTCAACGGGCCCATCGCTCTGATCGTCGGACATCGTGACCTCCTCGTGGTCCCAGGACGTGTCCAAGACGACCATCAGGATCTCCCGGGCTCCTTGCCACCGGCTTGCCACGGCTGCGGCCAACCGGTGGCAAGACCTCGCCGCATCGTTGTTCGCGTCGCCGGCGACCGGTCCGGCGCACCATTCGTAGGAGACGACCATGGCAACCGCGGAGCGCAAGACCTTTGCCACACCGGACGAGAGCCGCACTTTCGACCGGGGACAACTCGACCTGCTCACCATCGGCGGCAGTGAGATCGGCCGTCTCACGCTGCATCCCGGCTGGCGATGGTCCGAGCACATCAAGCCGCTCGCCGGCACTGAGCTGTGCGAGGCGCCGCACTTCCAGTACCACGTGCAAGGCACCCTGCACATCGTCATGGCCGACGGCACCGAGCTCGACGCCGGGCCTGGCGACGTCACCGCCCTGCCGCAGGGCCACGACGCCTGGGTCGTCGGCGACGACCCGGTTGTCGTCGTCGACTGGTGGGGCGCCTCCCACTACGCCAAGGGATGATCGATGGTGTCGCGGTCAGGGGCTGATTTCGTAGGCGCCGCGCGCTGCGGGGCGGCGAGCAGGCCAGATAAGATCTTCCGGCTGAGGTACGCGGCCAATGGGTATCGGTGGGAGAGGCACTTCCAACCCCTGCTCCTCTGTCACGAGGCCGACACTGTTCCTGTCAGGTACATGACAGCGGGCCGATGAGTCAGCACGAAGAATAACGCTGCCAGCCCGGCAGGGAAGCGCCCGAATGCTCCACAACAGTTCGGTTCCGAGAGGTGGTTGACTGATGTCATCCGATTCAGATGTGTACTCAAAAGCGGTGCCGTGGGGGAAACGAGCTGGAACCGCCGCATTTCTTGCCGCTCTTTTGCTACCCGCGCTCGGGGCGTGCGGCCAGAAGGCAACACCCGACCGGAACGCAGATACTGTCACGATGCTCCGCTTCTTCGAGCGTGACACACAGCAGGCGACCTTGGATCTCGGTCCTCAGGGGACGGGTCCGGGAGACCAGTTCATCTACGCCGGCGACCTGTTCGATCATGAGCATTATTCAAAACCCCATGTGATTGAGAAGAAGAACAATCCTCGGGCGGCGTCATACGCGTCGCGGTAGGTGTGATAGGGACGGCGGTAGTCGGTGTGGAACATTCGCCACGAC
>JAICSB010000007.1 GCA_025937115.1 Pseudonocardiaceae bacterium
CCGTGAACGCGGTGGACAACGCGCCCGACGTGATCGCATAACGGTTGCTGGCCACTGACCGGCTCAGCGAGTCGAGCAGGTTCTGCAGGTTCACTGGTGGCAGGCCGAAGGGCGGGTGCTGCAGCCACACCCGGATCTGCTGGACACTGTTGGCGATCTGGATCTGCAGCTCGGGCAGCCCGTTGATGAAGGCCTGAATGACGAAACTCAGCAGTCCGCCGATCAATGCGAGTCCGGTGACCAAGACCACCAGAGTGGCGATCCCCCTGGGCACCCGTCGCCTGGTCAACCAGTCCACTACCGGCCCCAACAACGCGGTCAGCAGCAGCGCCACCGCCACCGGGATCACCACCTGCTGCAAGGCGATCACCACGTAGCCCAGCACGACGACCAGCCCGGCCACCGCCAACATCCGCCACGACAGCGCGGCCGCCACCCGCAACGGGTAAGGCACGGCAGCCGCCGCATCACGGCTCGCTGAGCTCGGGCCCGGACCGGTATTCACACCGTCACGCTATCCGTTCGGCCCGGGTGGCGGCTCCTCCTCGGGCTGAGCCCTCGCCGTCGACGCAGTCCGCTGGGCGCGCGGGACGGGCGTGTCGCCGCAACGTCGCGGTGATGTCTACACCGACTGGGGGCAGTCCGTTATCGTGCGGCGGCCGCCGCGAGCCCGGACCGGAGCCCGTTGATTACAGCGATTTGAATGGAGAACTGTCCTCACTCTTGCCCGTGCCGATGGTAGCTCGGGCTCAACCTCGACCTATTCTCATCACATTCCGAGTGGAGATTTAAAGGCAGACAATGAAGACAATTTCTCAGATCATCGCCCCCTTGCGTACCCGTCGAACGCGAACGGAGACTCAGGGCGGCGGCGATGGAGCCGATACCCCCGAAGTGGTGGAGCATGCAGCCAGCGAAGCGGAGCAGACTACGGTGCAACCGCACGGAGGGGATGAGTCACGCACATTCCGTCGACGTAGCCTGCTCGTGGGTTCGGCAGCGGCAGCAGCTACGGTAGCCGGCTTTGTGGCGCCGAGCTGGGGTCAGCCGCGTCCGGCGGCAGTGCCTTTGATCAGGTCCATTGCGTCGGGGGTCCAGCTACGCTGGCTGGGAAACAATGGCTGGGAGATCCGGTTCGCCGATGTCGTCGTGCTCATCGATCCGTGGTTGACCCGCTTTAAGACCGGCACCTACCTACCGGGCGGTGCGGATCCGAAGACACCGCTGGTCAGCCAGCCAGAACGGATTGACCCACACGTGACCAAAGCCGACCTTATCCTGCTCACCCACGGACACTACGATCATATCACGGACATCCCATACATCGCTCGTCGCACTGGCGCCACGGTTCTCGGTGACGAGACACACCTCAATCTGCTGAGAGCAATGGGAGCACCCGAAGAGCAACTCTCGTGTGTCAGTGGTGGTGAGTACATTCAGTTTAAAGGTTTCACTGTGCGCGTATTGCCGTCGCTACACTCCCTCAGCGGACCCCGACGCAAGGTGGCGTTCGCCGGTACCCGAACCCTTGCGATATCGCCGCCGCCGAAAGTGATCTCCGACCTCGTGGAAGGTGGCACCCTGTCGTATGCGATCAACGTCGCGGACCACTTTCAGATGGTCAACTTCGGTTCTTCGAACTTCCTGGAGCACGCACTCGCCGGGCTCCAAGCCGACCTCGTGTTCGTACAACCCGCCTCTGAGGCGGTACCTCAGTACCTGCCGAGGCTGTTGAGTACCCTCGGCCACCCGCGCTTTGTGGTGCCGACCCACTGGGACGACTTCGATCTCCCACTTGATGAGCCGGCCCGCGATTGGGGTGGCTTACCTGGACTACAGGCTGGCGTGGCGTCGGTCAGCCCGAACAGTAAGTTTGTGATGGTCGACCACCTAGAGGGCTTCGTACCCTAGCCTGGGTCAGAATGCTGGGCATCAGAACAGGCTCATACCCAGCATTACCGGGATTGTCCGGTCGGTGCACGTCATGAACCACACGAACGGCGCGAGCTGGACAGCGATGGCGGGCAGCCAGAATGTGGCGGGGCGCCACGACTGCAGCCGGCGCCGCAGTGCGCGGTTGGCAACCACGAATGCGCTCACCAGCAGGATCGCCCCGATGATGATGATTACCACTGCGATCGCCGCCTCCTGGCTGCCGAACGGAGCGGCCTGGTCGCCCCAGATCTTGGCCTGCACGTACGACCCTGTCATGACTGCGGTGACCAGCGGGAAGATCGCGCAGTAGCCAAGCACAAGGTTGACTACGACCCAGGTCAAGATCGTTCGTGGTCGCAGTGACGGTGTGCCCACTTCGTCCGGCATTGCCTCTCCAATACGGGTCTAGCGCAGCGTGGCGTTGTACCTATCGAAGATCTTGTACACACCGTGCACCTCGACCCCATAGTGGTCGGCATCGGGGCCGGTCCCGTTGTATCGGGCGAAGATACTGCGAAGTTCGCTATCGGAGTAATTCAGCCGCAGGCCGGTCACTCCAACCTGGGCTGCGCCTTCGAGTAACACCAGCGGTACCGTGCTGATATTGTAGTTGCCGTCGTCGTGCAGTTTGTTCCATACGTCCTCGAGTACGTGCCAGTCGTCTGCGTTGAGCGTGCTCCCCGAGATCAGCCCCTGACCGACCGCGTAGTTGCGGGCGCGGATGGCGGTTCTGGCGAAAATCTGCGAGATCCCGGTGCTGCTGTCCTCCCGCCCGCCCAGCGGCGGCGTCGGCGCTGGTCCCACCGGCACCTTCTGCCATGCTTCGTAGGCGTGCTTGTAGGCGTACCACGACGCGACCAGCCCGTCAGCCAAGTTGTCCAGGGCCGTCTCTTTCCAGTACTCCCAAAAGGACTCCGACTGGATCAGCGCCTTGCGCAGACCAAAGGATCGGCTGATATTGGTGATCAGCTCGTCGTAGGCGATCACCACGTCGAGCGCGTCGTCGATGGAGTGCTTGAGCCCGGTCGTGTTCGAGGTGACCTGCGAGCGGTAGTCATTGAGATCCTTGGACAGCTGCGCCTTGAGACTGAGCGTGAAATAGGTGTCCAACCGGTTGTCGGGAGTGGGGCGCGAGATGACTCTTGATTGGCCGAAGTCTCGACCAGAGTAGATGTTGTTGTCGATCTCGATGGCGCCCGCAGCGGCGCCAACCGAGACGGTGGAGATCTGGTCGTACGCCCAGTTCCGCGGCATCGGAAAGCCGAGGTTCCCGCTGAAGCCCGTGGACATGTCTGAGACAAAACTGGTGAAAATGAGCCTTTCGACGAGCAATCGACTGCAGACGTTTCTCGCCCCGTAAACTCCTACCTTGTACGGATTACCGTAGTAGTCCATAGCCTTCTGGATGCCCCGGAAGTGGGGTATCACGTTTCCGGTGATATCGGTGTCCAGCGCGTCGAAGTCGACGGCGAAGTAGACCGTGGTGCCTCGTTCGAATCCGTACTCGGTGGCCGCGGCCACGGCCAGGCCGGCGTCGTTGGCGCCCTGGTCCTGGGTGAAGTAGTCGGCGCTGCCGCCGTAGGTCTGGTAGATGGGGAACACTCGCAGGCCAGCGGTGAAGATGGTGGCCAATTCCGTCGGCTTGATCTTCTTGTCCAGCGTGGTCCCCGGCACGTTGGAAAGGTAGCGCCCGACCACCTGGTATCCCGCCTGAATCAGGCTGGTGGCCCGCGTCGCCGTGACCTCGGTGACGCAGTCACAAGCGGTTCCGCGCCGGTCGGGATCGCCGTTGCTCACTAGCAGCGAAGACCAGGTCTGGTAATCGCTAGACCTGGTGACCGGCAGCGCGACGAACTGCTGGAAGCCGGCGACCTGATCGCTGACAGCCTGGGAGAACACGCCGTCAAAGGGCACTTCGTACCGGTTGAATATCATGACCGCTTGGAAAAGGCGCACGAAAGAGGACGATCCGACGTCCGTCGCACCGACGGATAATGCTGGCCTCGCCTTGAGCGCACCGCGCGTTTCAGGGCCAAAGCTACCGTTTGATCCAGGTACGCCGAGTTCGCTTTGCAGTGCGTAGATCAGCGCTTTCTGGACGTCGCGGGAGAAATGCCCGTCGCAGGGGATAATAAAGAACCATGACTGCGCATAGTACTTCCGGTTCATCCATTGCTGGACGGATCGGACCGACGTTGAACCGTTCTCGACAACCACATAGGCATCCATGGTGAGCAGCGCTTTGAACTCTTTGGGGGACAGCGCCGTCCTACCGTCGGTGAATCCCATGTTCGAGCGCATTGATAATATCGAGTTCCGGGTATCTGAGGTGTACACGCCATTAAGCTCGTCACCGTCGTAGCCCTTGCAGTACAACCCACATTGCACGATCATGATGATGTTCTCGGGCGATTTATCACCAATTTCGCCGTACTTGCTGACGACCAGTGACAACGTGGTCGGGCCGAAGCTGTCCGACAGTTGGTCGGCGGGCAGACCAAGTTCGTGTTGCAGTGCACGTGTCAACGAGTGCATTGCCGACCAGCTGGTGCGACCGTCTTCGGAGGTCGCCACGTAGCCGGGCACCGAACCATAAGTCTGGTTGACCCAGCGTTGCGCATTCAGCACCCATTGGTCCACTAGTGAAACCACCTATCGTGAGTTGCGTGAGCGTGCGGTAGCGTTGGGCTGGAGAATCGATGGTTGTTTAAACCTGGTCTGTCGGGCGTATGAGGATCTCGTTCACGGCCACGTGCCCAGGCGCGGTCACTGCGTAACGTACGGCTTCGGCGACGTCGCTGCTGCGCAGCTGACGAATCTTGCTCACCCGCTCTTGGATCGCAGCTTTGGCGCCAGCGTGCGTGATGTGCTCCCGCAGCTCGGTCTCTACTGTGCCCGGCTCAATGAGCACTACCCGCACCCCGCGCTCGGTCACCTCATGCCGTAGGCCTTCGCTGAACCCATTGACCGCGAATTTGCTGGCGTTATAGACCGCGCCACCCTTGCCGACCACTCGCGCAGCGACCGAGGAGATCTGCACGATCGTGCCCTTGCTCGTCAACAGATGAGGCAGCGCCGCATGGGTGAGGTACATCATCCCGAGCACATTTGTGTGGATCATGCGGGTCCAGTCGGTGATGTCGGCACCCTCAACCGGACCCAGCAACATCACACCGGCGTTGTTCACGAGCACGTCGAGCCGACCGAGGGCGTCCACAGTCGACCTCACCGCGTCGCGAGCAGCCTTCTCGTCGGTGACGTCCAGCGTGAGCAGGTGAACCGTGGTGCCATCCGCCTCCAGTTCGTCTCTCAGCGCGGCCAAACGGTCGGTACGGCGGCCCGCGATAGCCACCGCGGCTCCCTCCGCAGCGAGGAGACGCGCGGTAGCCTCCCCTATCCCCGAGCTCGCACCGGTGATGAGTACAACCGCGTCACTAAGCGCTGCAACCATGGTGTTCCTCCCTACGCGTAAGCCCGGGCCCTCGTGCGACGAATCGGTGTCGTGCGGAGTACCACACCTGCAACGAATACGTCAAGACAGACGATGGCGGGGCCGTGTCCCGGCGAAGCTCGCTCCTATGCGCGATACCGGAGAGGTATGCATGGACGTATTCGATGTGTCTGACGCTTGCCGGTTCGTCTTAGTATTGGCTTGACGTTCTCATGAGGTGACTGAGTGCTGGATCGACGCGGTCCCCGTGCAACGATTGGTGGGGCGGAGTGCAAGAAAAGATGACACATGGTCCGGTCACGATCTACCCTTCACCAGGTGACATGCGATGCGCACGGCCAGCGACGCTTTCCGATAAAAGAGTAGCGCCTTTGTATCCGATGCACCGGGGTGCCTGCCCGCTAGATCCGCCGCCGCAGCTCGCCGCCCTGCGGACCGGACCCGCCGCAAGTCGGGTGACCTTGTGGGAAGGCAGCCAGGTCTGGCTGGTCACGGCGCATGCCCACATCCGAGCGGTGCTGAGCGACCGCAGGTTCACCGCGGTGACCAGCGCTCCCGGCTTCCCGATGATGACGCGCACCTCGCAGCTGCTGCGTTCACAGCCGCAATCGGCGTCCTTTATCCGCATGGACAATCCCGAGCACTCCCGGCTGCGCTCGATGCTCACCCGTCAGTTCCAGCTGCGCAACGTCGAGAAGCTACGTCCGTTGATCAGGGAGCTCATCGACACGACTCTCGCCGACATTAGCATCGGTGAACGGCCAGTCGACCTCGTCGCGACGCTCACCCTGCCGGTGCCGTCCCGGGTAATCGCCTTGCTGCTCGGCATCCCGTCAGAAGCACAGGATTTCTTCGAACAGCGCAGCGCAATCCTGATCGACCGCCGCTACTCCGCGCTGGACGTAGCGGTTGCCCGCGACGAGCTGGACGGCTACCTGCGCGAGCTCGTCGAGTCGCGGGTTCGTGCGCCACTCTCCGACCTCGTGAGCCATCTGGTCGTCGACCAGGTGCACACCGGGAAGCTCACCGTCGACGAGCTGGTTCCGATGTGTCGGTTGCTTCTGGTCGCCGGGCACGGGACGACCGCGAGCCAGGCCACGCTCAACCTGTTGAGCCTGTATACCGATCCGCGGTTGGCCTCCGAGCTTCGCCGTGACCCAGACCTAGTACCAGGCGCCGTCGAGGAGCTTCTGCGATTCCACTCCATTGTCCAGAACGGTCTTGCCAGGGCAGCGACGGAGGACGTGCAGCTCGGGGAAGTGCGCATCCGGGCCGGTGAGGGCGTGGTGCTATCGCTATCTGCGGGCAACCGCGACGGACAGAGTTTTGCATCGCCCGACACGCTGGACCCTTACCGCGACGCCCGGCGTCATGTGGCCTTCGGCCACGGTATGCATCAGTGTCTGGGACAGTGGCTCGCCAAGGCTGAGCTGGAGGAAATGCTGTCTGCGGTGCTGCGGTGGCTGCCGGACGCACGCCTGGCGGTGCCTGTCGAGGAACTGAAGTTCCGCGACGACGTGTCCAGCTATGGTCTTGTGGCGCTCCCGGTGACGTGGTGAGCGAGTCGAACCAACGCCGCGCAGCAACGCGGCCAGCAGTGTCCGAGCAGGTGTCACTGATGGACGACACCTCGCCAGTGGGTGTCCAGGCACGCTGGGCGATCGACCTACTCTCTCCTGCCGGCCCTGATATCGGCGAAGACGTAGCCGGGCATTTCGTGAGGGCCTTTCTCGACAAGCACCCAGATGGCCTTGCGGCCCTGCTGCGCCGCTGGCGGGCACAAGGCCCGTTCACGGTGCTCACTTATACCTCGGTCGCGCACAAGGCCTGGGTGTTATTGCTCGGTCCCACCGACACGCGCTCCACCCTGTCGTTGGTCGTCGATTCCACCGGGCTTATCCGCATCCTGGATCTCCAGCCCGAGCTCGTGGTGCCCAAGATACATGGCTGGGCGGAGCTCGACGCTGCGCTCGCTGCGCCAGGGGTGGTGCATTCCTTCCTGGCCGCGCGGGTGGGGCACGGGCGATACACGCCGCTGCACCAGACCGCCGCCGATCGGCTGATGCCTGCTGGATCGACGTTCAAACTGTACGTTCTACACGCGTTGGTGCAGGCCGTACAGGCAGGCGAGGTGAGGTGGGACGATCAACTGATCATGCTCCCCGAGCTGCGCAGCCTGCCCACCGGTGACATGCAGGAGCTGCCCGATGGCACCTCGGTGAGCGTGCGCGAGGCGGCCTACAAGATGATCGCCATCAGCGACAATACCGCGGCCGACATGATCATGAACCGGATTGGGCGCCACGCCGTGGAGCGGGCAGTGCTCGATATGGGACACCACGATCCCGCCGTGCTGCGCCCGTTCCTCTCGAGCCGGGAGGTCTTCCAGATCGGCTGGGGCGATCCCGCTCTGCTGGCAGCCTGGACCACCGCCGCCGACGAGCACGGGCGCCGGGCACTGCTTCAGCAGGTCAACACCGGGCCGCTCACCGCCCACACCCAGCACATGGTCCGTCCGGTGCACCACCTGGGGCTCGACTGGTTCGTCGGCGCTCAGGACCTCTGCCAGGCACAGATCGCGCTGTGGCATCAGGCCTCGAGCGATGCCACGGGTACGGTCCGCAGCATTCTTACAGCTAACCCCGGAGTCGCCATCGACCGCGCACAATGGCCGTCAAGCACCTTCAAGGGCGGTTCCAACCCCGGGCTGATGACGTTCTCGTGGTTGCTGGAGGATCCTCGCGGCGTGCCGCACGTAGTGGTGATGCAGCGCTGCAGCGCTGACCCTGCTGCGGTCCGCGATCCCCGGCTGCTTCTTGGCCTCGGCGAGCAGGTCATCAATTTCTTGCTGACTACTGCAAGCGCCCGGCATCGGGAGTCGATCTCCAAGACCGCAGGGTACCTCGTCCGATGAGTATGCGCGACCGCTTCCTGGCCGTGCTGGTTGCGGTGCTGTGGGGGCTGAACTTCCTCGCGGTCCGCATCGACCTCGACTACTTTCCACCCTTCTTTCTCGCTGCCCTCCGATATCTGGTCTTGGCTGTGCCCGTCATGCTGCTCGTGCCACGACCTGACGTGCCGCTGCACTGGCTGCTGGGCTACGGCTTGGGATTCGGCACAGTGCAGTTCGCATTCCTCTTCCTGGCCATCGACGTCGGGATGCCGACAGGGCTGTCCTCGCTGGTGATTCAGTCGTCGGCGCCGCTCACCGTGCTGATGAGCGGGCTGCTGCTGCACGAGCGCGTGTCGGCACGGCAGGTAGGAGGAATCAGCCTTGCTGGGCTGGGAATGATCATCATTGCCTGGGACCGTGCCCAGACTGCGGCCCTGCTGCCCGTTGTGCTGACGGTCATCGGGGCATTCGGGTGGGCAGTGGGCAATCTGGCCAGTCGCCAGGCCAAGCCCAGCCACCCGCTTCGCTTCGCCCTGTGGATGTCAGTGGTACCACCACTACCGCTGCTTGCGCTCTCGGCGGCACTCGAAGGTCCTGCCGCAGGCTGGCACGCCGTGTGGGCATCCTTCAGCGCCCAGGGGTGGCCCGGGCTGCTTGCGCTGGGGTACATCGTGGTGGCGGGGACGGTGCTGGGCTCGTGGATTTGGCTCGCGCTGCTCGGCCGGTACCCGGCCGGGACGGTGGCACCGTTCTCGATGCTTGTACCGGTAGTCGGCATCGCCGCCGCGGCCGTGGCCCTCAACGAGCAGCCCAGCATCCTCGCGTTGAGCGGGGGTGCGGTGGTGATTGCGGGGGTGTTGCTGGGAACACGCCAGACGGACCGCACCAGGCTGCGCGGGGAGGCGGTCGACGCGGCTTGCGTGCCGAGCCCACAAAGCGAGCGTCAGGTGGTGTAGGAGGAGTTGATCCGGATGTATCCCTCGGTGAGATCGCAACCATAGACGGTGAACTCGCCGCAAGCGATGCCGAGATCGATGTCGATCACCACTTCGTCGGAGCGCAGGTGCGCGGTCACTCGCTCCAGCGCCTCGACATCGGGTTCGTGTGGGTAGACCTCGATACCGTCGAACGCGACCGCCACGCGGTCCGGGTCGATGTCAAGGTCGTCCTCGCATTTGCCGATTGCCATCGTCACCCGTCCCCAGTTGGGGTCGTTGCCGTGCACCATCGTCTTGACTAGCGGGGAGTTCACCACCGTCTTACCGACCCGCTTGGCCTGGGCGTCGTCGCGAGCCCCGCGAACCTGCACGGTGATCAGCGTGCCAGCGCCCTCCCCGTCCGACGCGATGTCGCGGACCAGGCACAGCGCGGTGGAGTAGAGGGCGGCGCGAAATTCGTCCTCAGCTACCGGGCCCGCTAAGCCGTTGGCAAAGATTGCCGCGGTGTCGCTCGTGGAGGTGTCGGTGTCGACGCTGACCGCGTTGAACGTGCGCTCTACCACCGACCGAAACACCGCGTCGAGCCGGTGGGCAGACAGCTCCGCGTCGGTGCAGAAGAACGCCAGCATGGTGCTCATGTTTGGTTCGAGCATCCCGACGCCTTTGGCGATACCCACGATGCTAGCCGCTCCCACCCTGACGCTGTGCGTCTTCGCCCTGGTGTCGGTGGTCATGATGGCCCGTGCAGCGGCAGCGAAGTCGGCGTCCGGGAACGGCCAACGCAGCTGCTCCAGGTGCTCCCGCACCCGCGGCATCGGGTACTGCCTGCCGATGACGCCCGTGGAAGCGATCAACAGCTGTCCGGGGTCCAGACCTACCGTCGCGGCGACGTTGGCACGGACCTCCACGGCGTGCGCCATGCCCTGCTCACCGGTGGCGACGTTAGCATTGCGGGCCAGGACCACGACGCCTCGCGCGGACCCGTCGGCGGCGGCGGCGCGGCTTAGCACGATGCTCGGTCCGGCGAATCGGGACCGAGTGAACACTGCGGACACCGCCGCGGGCACTTCGGAAAGCAGTACCGCGAAATCATCGCGACCGTCGCCGAGGAGCCCAGCGTGACCGGTGTGCACCCGGAAACCACGGGGAATAGCTGGATCCAAGGTCGTCACGGGATCACCGTCCGCTCTTCGAAGTATGAACTGGTCCGACATCGCCGCTGATTCCACATCACCCACCGGTCGCGTGCGCGGTACCCCATCGCGGCGTTGACGGCGATCATCGCGGCGTTGTCCTCGGCGTTGGCCGTCTCCAACAGCCGCAGCGCGGGCTCGTGGCGCCGCACCCAGCGCAGGTTCGCGAGCTTGATCACAAGGCCCAGACCGTGGCCGCGGTGCGCGGTGTGTACCACGGTCATGCCTTGCAGCGCATGGTGTGGGTTGCTCGTGGTCATCGAGATGCTGGTGTAGCCGACCAGCCTGCCGTCAGCCTGGTGGACCACGCCCGTGTGGTACGCCCGCCTGCCCCGGCCGATGCGCATGATCTCGAACTGGCGAGCGTAGCTGATCTCCACCGCGTCCGGAAACTCGGCCTCCAGCGCCACCGCGCTGCCCAGCGACTGCTCAAGCGCAGACACCGGCACGGCGTACTCCTCCGGAGTGACGGTACCCCAGGTGACCAGCGCGTAGCCCGCTGGCACGGCCGGCGCCCCGGCCCCGAGCGGATCATGCACCGCCAAGTCCAGCAGCTGGTGAACACCGACCCCTTCGGCGGAGCGAATCGCGCCCACGGCAGCCGCGAACGCCGCTGGACCGGCGTCGCGCGGCGGGCCGTCCGGGAGAGCCTCAACGAGTGTCGCGGTCAGCCCCTCGCGGCCGTGCGCTGCGGCGCGCTGCAACGCTTGGTTGTGCAGCACACGGCCGATGCCCTGGCGGCGCAGCGCCGGGTGCACGAGCAGTTGGTCCAAGCGCATCATCGGCGTACCAGCGGGCAGCGCGAGCCGCAGCGAGCCGACCACCCGCCCTTCGCAGCGGACCACCCAGTCATCCAACACGGTGTCCGGTGGGGCGAAGCGCAGCGAGCCGGCCATGTCGATCGGGCACGGCGCCGGGGACTCAGGCAAGTCACCCGCCGCCGCGGCGAGCAGGACGAGCCACTCGGCCACGGTGTCGTCATCATCCGCCATGAGTCGCTGGCACGATAATACGTCCGTCGTCGTATACCCGGTCGGGCTCATTGGATCTCCTGAGGGTGGGCATGGTCCGCCTCGAGCCCCATCGCTTGCACGTCGTAGAGCCCGAAGGCGGGATGTACGTAGACGTTGGTGACCCAGGGATTGCGGTAGTGCAGCGTCTTGTCGTGTACCAGAGGCAGGATCACGGCCAGGTCCATCACCCGTCGTTCGACTTCCCGCCACAGCTGCGTGCGCCACGCGGGGTTGGTGCTGAGCAGCGTGCGGTCGATCAAGTCGTTGATCACGGGGTCGTCGAGCTCGGCGAGGTTGAAATTCCCTCCGCTGGGCTTAATCTGGCGGCCGTGGACGAGCGGGGCGAGGAAGCCGTATTCGGTGGGGAAGTCGGCCCCCCAGTCGGTGACGGCTAGACCGAGCGAGCGTCCACGAACCGTCGCGGGGTGCCCGATGCCGAGGGTGAAGTAGCTGGCCACGTCAAGCTCGGTAACCGAAAGCCGGATTCCCACCCGGGCTAGTGACTCGGCGAGCGCGTCGGCCACCATCCGGAACTTGCCGCGCTGGGTCCCGATCACGGCGTCGAAGCCGTTGGGCAGGCCTGCGGCAACGAGCTCCGCGCGGGCGGCGTCGAGGTCACCGCGCAGGTCCGGACCCGTCGGATAGCGGTCGAGGTGCTGGTGCGCAGGCAGTCGAGGTGGGTACAGCGCGGTGGCGATGTCGCCTCCAGTGACCGGACCGCCTCTGGCCTCCTGCAACAGGATCTTGTCGGCGGCGAGGTGCACCGCCCGGCGCACGTGAACATTGCCGAACGGCGGTACCTGGGGCTGTACCGAGATGTATTGCAGGAAGCTCGTCGCGGGGTTATCGGCGTTGGAGAGGAGCACGGGGTCGGCCGTGATTCGCCGCTGGGCGGGGTACTGGATACCACGACCTTCCAGGTTGATATCAAACTTTCCGGCGATCAGTTGGTCGTCGAGCTCGTCGCCGACCGGGCCGATCGTCAGTTTCACCTGGTCCGGCAGCGCGGACCGCACTGGATCTGCGCCGCGGTCCCAGTGCGGATTGCGCTCCAGGTGCAGGTACTGCCCGGCCCGGTATGCGGCGATCCGGTAGGGCCCGCTGCACCGCGGGTCCTCGCCGTAGCTCGCGCCGGTATCGGCAGACTTCGGCACCGGCGATACGCACGGTTGGGCCATCAGGTGGTCGAAGTACGGGAACGGGCTGCGTAGCTGGAAGACCACGGTGCGCTCGTCCGGCGTACTCACGGCAGGCAGCCCGGTAGGGTCGCGGTAGGGCCCGGGGTGGGGCCGGTCCGGGTCGTCCAGCAGCGGCACGAGGTAGGTCGGCCCACCGGGTAGTACATCCTGGGCGAACACTCGCTGGACGGCGTGGCGAACGTCAGCCGCGGTCACCGGGCTACCGTCGTCGTAGCGCACGTTCGGTCGCAGCCGATACGTCCACCGCAGCCCGTCGGGGCTGGCTTGCCCCGGGGCTTCGGCTAGATCCGGGACTGGCGTGAGACCGCCCGGCCCGGCGTCGGTCGGATAAGCCATCAGCGTCCGGTTCAGCATCCGCTGCAACAGCCACGCCCACACGTAGTAGGTGCGCGCCGGGTCGAGGGAATCGACGTCCGCGGACGACACCAGCCGAAGGCTGCCCCCGCGCCGATCCGACGGATTCACCACTGACCCCACCCCGGCATTCCACCCGGCACCGGGACGGACGGGCGTCCGGGCCGCGGTGATCCGAGTACTCATCGGGCACTCCATGCTGGGACCCGGTGGCCGGCGGTGACTAGCTCCTCACGGTGGCCGGGGGCGGCCAGGTTCCGGGATAGGCGCAGGAGGAACGAGCGTTGTTCGCTCGCCAGACATCCGCGGGCTAGTTTGGCGTTGGTGCTGCCGATCCCGGCATGCAGTACAGCAGCGCCCGCTGCGGCCGCCTCTTCCAGCACCCGGTAGTAGAGCACCTCGTAATAAAGCGGCAGCTGGCCCTGCTGGGCATAATCGAATCCCGCGCGGTGGCCGAACCAGTGCTGCTCACCGCGTACCGACGACCTGAGCACCAGGCCGAAGCCGATGATCCGGCTGTCGAGGCGGGCCACTGACACCAGCGCGTCATCGCCCATTGTCTCGCCGATCCCGGCGAGCAGAGACGCTGATCGTGATGCATCCGCCGGGTTGCCGTATTTGGCGAGCAGCATCGCATCGAGTTCGCCGAGGCGTGGCGTCAGCGCTGCGGTCAGTGGTTCGACGTCGACTCGAACTCCGGCCGAGACCAAGATCCGGCGCTCCAAGCGCACCCGGCGGCGCCGGTGCTGCGTCATTCCGGCGAGATACTCCTCGAAGCCACCAGCCGGTACCGGCAGCCAGCAGTATTGCGCGGAGGTGTGCCAGTCGTAGCCCCGGTCTTCCAGCAGCTTCACCAGCCCGGCATCGCGGATGTCGACGTGCGGAAAGCAGACGGTGGCGGCACCGCAATCCCCGGCGAGCTGCTCGGCTCGCCGCACCAGAGCATCCAGGTCGGAGCGGTCCGCCTCGGGCCGAGTGAGTACCCGGGTGCGTCCCAGGTGCCGCCCACCGCACACGAGGGAGGGCAGCAAAGCGGTTGCGAGGTCGCCCGACACCGCGTCCCGGTAACGCTGCGCACCATCGAGGCCCTCCCTGCGGGCGTACTCGAGCAGTGTGTCCGGTCGGGCGAGCAACCAGGGCACGCTCTCGTCGGCCCATGCGGTCACCAACCCGGCGACGGCCCGGCCAGCGCACCTGCGGACCAGATACTCGAGCCTGGTGCCGCCGGCGCGCTCCTGCACGGACAGCCACCGGGGGGTCTGGAAGAAGTCCTCCACACCCACCAGGTCGTGCCAGCCCGCGGTGGGCAGCTCCGGGGCCCGCGCCACCCGTTCGATGCCGTCTCGGCTCCCCATGTCCACTCCTCGTCTCGCCTGCGGTGGCATCGCTGCTCAGCGTCGCGGCACGAACCGCACGACATCACCCGGCTCGCCGGTGCACCCCATCCGCTCGGGCACGCGGATATACATGCGGTGTAACCAGCGGTCGACACCGTCCCAGCGCGGTGTGAACGGCGTCCGGGCGTGCGTGGTGCGGTAGTTATCGATGATCAGCAAGTCACCAGGGGTGAGCTTGATCGCCTCGGTGACCTCGTCCAGCGCGGCTGAGAGCACGGCGAGAGCCCGGTTCGCCTCCGGGGTGGCGGGTGCGAGCAACTCGCGGTCGTAGCCCAGTAGCGGGTCGTCCGGATCGCCGGAGAGCACCTGAATCAAGGCCACCGGGCCGCGCAGCCCCTCCAGATCGTCACCCCGGAAGGAGACGTCGACGTTGCACGGCACCGGCTCAGCCAGCAGTTGCCTGCGGGAATGCTCGTCGATCAGCGGCAACGCTTTGCGGAGCGAGGCCACCAGGGTCGCGGCGGTACGATCGTGGTCAGCTCGGGAACAGGCCAGCATCACATACTGCGGTTGGTGGCGGTGGTAGGCCATCTCGGTGTGAAACTCCAGGAGCGTCTCGGAGGTCTCCGACGAGAGGTAGTGCGCCCCTGGGGAGGGGTACACGTCGTGGTAGATGCTCGCGAACCGCAGCTCGTGGTACCCCGTGGGCAACCCGAGCACCTGGCCGACGATGGCGAGCCACCCCTCGGCGGCGATGAGCGGCCGGTCTTGCGGTGCCGGGGTGCTCGTTGGGGTGGCAGGCAGCGCGGTCTCCACGGGCAGCCCGCGCAGCAACAGGTAGCCAGCCACATTGCCGTGATCACGGAAGGCGGTGAGCCGGTCGACGACGTCGGACGGTAACCGCTCCCCAGCGAGCCGGGCGGCCTTGAAGAAGGTGCGCAGGTCCTCGCGCGGCACCGGAGGCAGAGTCGCTCGCAGGTCGACAAGCAGATTGTGGTGATCGCTGAAGTCGATCATCGGTGATTCCATGGTTGTGGTCACGACGTTCCTTTCCGTTTGCCGGGAATAGGCGCTCCCATGGTCGTGGTGAGCGCTGGGCGCCGGGTGGGGTCACCGCAGTGCGCACGGGAATACTGGTAGAGCAGCTCGGCGCCGATCTCTGCTGCCAGCAACGCGGTAACACCCGCAGGGTCGAAGGGTGGACACACCTCCACGACGTCGAAGCCCACCGGGTTCAGGTGACGGACGACATCGAGCAGCGCGAGGACCTCGCGTGAAGACAGGCCCCCAGGGGCAGGGGTGCCGGTGCCTGGAGCGAACGCCGGATCGGCCACGTCCACGTCCACCGACACGTATAGCGGGCGGCCACCGACCACGTCGCGGATCTGCTGGGTGACCCGCTCGACGGCCGCAATGCCAGCGCACTGTTGTGCGGTCACCACCGTGACACCCTGCCGGCGCGGGTAGTCCAGGGAATCAGGGCTGGGGTTGTGGCCGCGGATGCCGATCTGGATCATGTTGGCGCCCACGATTAGACCCTCTTCCAAGCCCCACCGAAACGGCGTCCCGTGGTGGTGCAGCCCGCCATAGACCGGCGGGAAGGTGTCGCTGTGCGCGTCGAGATGCAGCACCGCGAGCGGGCCGTGCTGGGCGTGCGCCGCACGCATGCCGGGCAACGACAACGAGTGGTCCCCGCCGAGCATCAGAAACGCACCGTTGCGACGTGCGAGCTCGGTGAGCGCAGCCGTCGCCGTCTCCATCGCCAGGTCCATCGAGAACGGACCCAGATCGATGTCCCCAGCGTCCACGACATCGATGACATCGAAGACATTCGGACCGCGATCGATGCCGGTGCCGTGGATCAAGCAGGACTCGTGGCGAATCGCCCGCGGGGCCAGCCGCGCACCCGGCCGGTAACTGGTGCCGCCATCGTAGGGGGCGCCGACCACGACGACATCGCGGTCCACCGGTTCGGAGACCAGCGGCAACCGCATGAACGTCGCCACCTGCGCGTAGCGCGGCGAGCTAGTAGTACGCACGCGCCGCGGAGAACCATTCGTACTCATCGGCCGTCCTCTTCGATGACAAAGTCCAGGTAGGCGGCTGCGGTATCGGCTGCCTTCGCCGCCGCGAGACGATCAGCTCCGGCCGAGTACACAAACCCGACGCAGGCGGAGTTGTCTGCGCGCTCCCACAGCCGATCACCGGGCTGGACGTGCAGTAACAGCTCAACACCGGGCACTGCCCTGGCCGCGTCGACTCCGTCGATGCGGGCCAGCACACCCCGCCGCTGCGGATAGACCATCCGCACGGCGGCGCCGCCGGAATGCGTGACAGGCTCGATCGACGGCGTCTCGCCCAGCGCCAGCAGCCAGGCGTCCAGGATCGGGCTACGTCCGGTGACGTCGGTGACGAGCATCGTCATGCAGCTCGAGGGCGTTCGCGGGTTGGCCTCGATGAGCCGAGGACCATCCCCGGTCAAGCGGACCTCGGTGTGGCACGGGCCGTGGCGGTACGCGATGAGTTCCAGCGTCCGGCGCACCACGTGGTAGAGGTGCTCACGCTCGTCATCGGGCAGCGGGACGGGGAACGTGTGCCCGCACTCGATGTAGGCGGGGTCACCGAAAAGGTCCTTAGAGGTGACCCCGAAGACGTGGGTGTGCCCGTTCACGGTCATCGTCTCGACGCTGACCTCGACACCGTCGACGTACTGCTCCAGCAGCACGTCACCGGATCGAGGTTGACCGCGCAGGCTGTGCCTTATCTGAGACAGATCCGTCCACGCCGCCGCGAGCTGCTCGCTGTTGTCGACCCGGCGCACGCCGTAGCTGATCGCTTCCGCAGGAGGCTTGGCGATCATCGGGTAGCCGAGCTGCGCCGCCGCGGCTGCCAGCTGCTCCGGTCCGCTGACTCGGATATGGGGGATGTTGAACGGCTCGTCCCCGAGCGCGACCCTCAGCCGGTCCTTGACGTTGGCGGTATGCACAGCGGCGGGATCCGGACCAGGTAGTCCGAGCCGGCGGGCAACCTCGGCCGCGACGACGGTGTGGTAGTCGGAGAAGGACGTCACCCCGTCCACGCAGGGGCGGCCGCGGTCATCGGTCACCGCAGTCAGGACGGCCTCCGGATCGGAGGTGTCGAGCTCAAGCAGCTTGTCCACAGTGGATAGTGGATGGGAACCCCAATCGTGGCCATGGGTGTACCACTCTCGGTCACCAATCAGCAGCCACACCTCGAGTCCGCGTTCCCTGGCCTGGCTCAGCCCGAGATAGAAGGGGTGGTGCAGCATGTGTTCGATGATCGCCAGCCGCTTCCCGGCGAACTGTGCGTAATCGGCCAGCGGCGCGGTCACAGTCCCACCGCCTGGGCCGGTCTTGCGGTGACCTCGCGGAGTACTTCGTCGAAGGACACTGCGTCGGGGGGTTCAGCTTGGGCTACCACCAGGCCGTGGATAGCCGTGGTCATCGCGTTCTTCACGGTGACCACGTCCTGCTTAGCGACACCCGAATCCCGCAACAGGGCCGTCCACACGCTCGTGGCACCGGAACCCTCATGGATGCCCAGCTTCGGCCGGGTGACGGTGGTCTCGGGCAGCATGCCGCGCATCGCCTCCCGCAGTACCCACTTGTCCTGGCCGTGGCGGCGCTTGAGTCCTGGCTCCAGGGCGACGAGCACGTTAAGCACTGTGCGGTCCCAAAACGGGTGGGTGGTCCAGTGCCCGGAGAGTCCGCCGAGCACCGGTGACATCTCGTTCAGTCCGTCGAACCCCTGCATGTCGGTGGTGATCGTCTGGTCCAGGGCAGCCAATTGGGCCGTCGTTCTGTGCATGCCGCCCAGCGGGATGTCGGCCCCGTAGCCGGTCAGAATTCGTCGTCCGGTGGCGGGCAGTGCCCGGTACAGGACGACCAGCGGCAGGAGGTACTCCAGCACCTCGGCGTCGGTGATCTCAGCGGCGGCGACCGCCCAGGGCAGCTGGCGCAGCAGGTCCGCACTCCGCACCCGGAACTCGCGGTGCGTGGTCGCCAGGTGCTCGGCAACGGTACGCGCCGCAGCGAACTCGTCGCCGGCGTCGGTCCCCAGCGAGATCGTCTCCACGACCGCACCAGCACCGCAGCCCAGCGCCGCGACGGAACTCGAGTCGAGGCCGCCCGAGAGCACCACGCTCACGGGCCCGTCGTCCAGCCGCTCGTGCACGGCATCATGGAGCGCGGCGGTTACCCGGCGCACCGCCTCCGCCTCGGTCCAGACAACGCGGTGGTCCGGTGGCCGCCAGGTAGCCACCGCATTCACTATGGGGCGGCCCACCATCACCGTCAGGGCGGTACCCGCCCGTACCCGACAGACTCCCGGCAGCCCATCGACCGACCCGGTACGTGGCGGATGCACGGCCAAGATCCGCCGCTCTGCACTGCCCGCGAAGGCCTTGGCCTCGGTTGCGACCTCGATCCCTTCCAGCCCGCGTCGCAGATAAAGCGGCACGCTCCCAGCGTGATCGGTGGCAAGGACGGCCGCGGTACCGTCAGTGATCACTGCCGCGAACCGACCGTTGAGCAGGCGAAGGCCGGACGCGCCGTAGCGCAACCAGCAGGCCAGCAGCAGCTGGGTGTCAGCAGTCACGCCCGATGCTGCTGGCCCGATCGCTTCGCGGAGGGCGCAGCGGTGGTACAGCTCCCCGGCCAGCAGCACGGTCACCCCGTCGGCGCTGTATGTCGCCGCCACGGAGGAGCCGCTGGCCAGCGCCCACCCGCTCCAACGCAGCGGGTTTCCAGGCCCCTGAACCGCGACCGGATACCCCACACTGAGCAGCGGACGGAGGGATTCCGGGTGGGGTTGGTCGGCGCGACTACTAATGCGAATGGAGAACCCGGTGATCAGTGGTACCGGCATTGCGACTTACTCCCTACTTTTTCGGTGCACGGTGCGCTGGCCGCCGTTCAGACTTTGAGCGCCGCGAAACCGCCCGCTGAGAAGTCGTAGGTGATCGGCACCTCCACCAGGAACGGCCTGTGCAGCTCCAGACCCTTACGCAGAGCGGAGCCAAGGCTCGCCCGGTCGGTCGCTCGGACCGCCTCGACGCCGTTGGCCTGCGCGAGTTGGACGAAGTCGACGTCAGAGAAGCCCACCGCCGGGTGGTGGCTGCGGCCATGACCAAGGTTCTGGTAAAGCTCGATCAAGCCGTTCCGGTTGTTATTCACCACGACCATCACGATCGGCAGATTCAGACGGGCAGCCGTTTCCAGATCGGCACTGTTCGAGTGGAATCCACCATCGCCCGCGATCAGGAACACCGGTTCCGCCGGCCGCGCCAGTTGGGCGGCCATCGCCGCCGGCAGCCCGTAGCCGAAGCTGGAGCAACCCGCGGAGGTGAGGAAACCGTAGGGCTGGTCAGCTTTGGCGAACAGGACGCCGTAGTGGCGGAAGTAGCCGATGTCACTGACGAACGTGCCACCCTGCAGGATCCCGTTCATCGTGTCGATGACTTGGTGCACCCGCATGCCATCCGGGTAGTCCTCCGGATCAGCGAGGAACTCCCCGATCCGGGCACGTAATGCCGCGATGTCGTGCGGCAGCTTGGTGGGCAGCTGCGCGGTGGCTTGCTCTAGTGCCACCACGAAGCTCGCCGGGTCGACAACCACATCGACGTCGGGGCGAAACACCCGCGGTATTGGGTTCGGGGTCGGGGATACCCGCACGACGGTCTTGGGGCCACCCTGGGCCCACATCGACGGCCGCAGGTCCTCGGCGTAGTCGTAGCCGAGGGCGATGATGAGGTCGACCGGACCGAACAGGCTCTCCAGCGCCGGGAAGTTGAGGATGCCGTCCATGTAGCCACTCACCGCACCGTAATTCAGCGGGTGTGTCGAAGGCAGCACGCCCTTCGCCGTGTAAGTGGTGATCACCGGGATGTTCAGCCGCTCGACCAGGGCGCGCATGGCTTCGACGGCACCGGCCCGGATCGTCGCGCTACCGACCACCAGGACGGGATGCTCGGCCTCCGCCAGCAGCGGCACCATCCGTGCCAGCTCCTCGCGCCACGCAGGGTCAACGACACCGCGCACGCCGCAAGCCGGAGCGCGCGACGTACTCGAGGTCTCGACGGTGGCGCCCAACAGGTCCACCGGGAGACTCACGAAACTCGGTCCGAGCGGCTCGACGGTGGCGGCCTGCACCGCCGAGTCGACCAGATCGATGATGTCCTCCGGCCGGACCAGCTGCGCGGCGTACTTCGTCAGGGGCGTCATCACGCCGACGCTGTCGAGGCACTGGTGAGTGTTGTTGGGAAAGTAGTCATGCGACTCGGACTGGGCGGCCAACGCGATCACCGCACTGCGATCCAGCGTCGAGGTAGCCACGCCGGTTGACAGATTCGTCATGCCAGGCCCGAGAGTGGCGAAGCAGGCCTGTGGCCGGTTCGTCAGCCGGGCCAGCACATCGGCCATGACGCCGGCGGTGAACTCATGGCGGGTGAGCACGAAATCGATGCCATCGACCTCATCGAATAAGATCGCTGCTGCTTCCCGACCGACAATCCCGAATACGTGCTCCACGCCATGCTCGCGCAACCGCGAGAGCATGAGCTTGGCGGCGGTGGACGACATCTGATAGCTCCTCAGTACGGTGGGCTGTCTATCTAAAAGAGGAGGCGCATGGGGTATCCGGACTATCTATGGCGATGTGTGCATATGTTCAAGCGCAGGTGCATAGGTCGTCGGGCCGGTTTAAGACGATGCCTCCCGAGACCTCACCTCGCTGTGCGCGTCAGCGAGCCCCCAGGCCCACGTAGTCGTACATCCCAAATGACCCCGTGACGTAGACATTCCTCGCGTCGGGGTGTCGGTAGAGCAGAGATCGAGGGTAGAGGTACGGGACGATCACCGCGTGCTCCATCACCAAGTGGTCGATCCGGTGCCAAATTTGGGCCCGCTGCACCGGGTCCACCAACGCTGCGCCGCAGTCGAGCAGATCGTTGATCTCCGGGTCGTTGAGCTCGCCCATGTTCTGGTTGCCGTGCTCCTTGATCGCCCGCCCGTCGACGATCTGCTGGAGGAACCCGTACCCGTCGGGAAAGTCGGCGCCCCAACCGAACATGACGATTCCGATACCGTGCGCGCGAAGGTACTCGGGGCATCCTCCGTAGCGCTCGAAGTAGTCTCCAGAGGGGAAGCCCAGCAGCTCGGCCTCGATCCCCACCCTGGCCAGTCCTGCGGCCAGCGCCTCCGCCGCCCGGTACTCCTTAAGCCGGTCCTTGCGCGCGGCGATCCTGGTGCGAAATCCGTCCGGCAGGCTGGCGGCCGCCAACTCGGCATGGGCGGCGTCGAGGTCGCCGGTACTCGCAGGCCCGACGGGATAGCGGTCGAACGGCTCGTAACCGTTCAGCGTTGGCGGCAAGATGGTGGTCGCGACGTCGCCGCCCACCGATCCTCCATAGGCGGCCTGCATCGCCGCCTTGTCGGTTGCGTACTGCACCGCACGGCGGCAGTGCAGGTTGTCGAATGGTGGTACGCCGCTGGACAGGCAGTAAATCCAGGTGAATCCAGTCAGCGGGTTGTCGGCGTAGTCCCGCAACACGGGGTCGGCGAGAATCCGCTCCTGGGTAGCCGGCTGAACACCGAAACCGGCCAAGTCGATATGCGCTTCACCGGCCAATACCATACGGTCCACCTCGTGTGGGTCCAATCCAAGGGAGACCTCGATCCGCGCTGCGCGTTGCCTGCGCACCGGGTCTGTTGCCGGGTTCCAGTGTGGATTCGGTTCCAGTACCGCTCGGCGTCCCGGCTGGTAGCTGGCGACCCGATAGGGACCCGTGGCAACGGGGCGCAGGCGGTAGTCGGCGCCGGTGTCCGCGCCTCGGGGAACCGGGGTGGTGCTGGGCATTGTGGCGAGCAAATCAAGGCCGGCGAACGGGTCCTGAAGGTGAAAGACCAGAGTGTGCTCATCGGGCGTCTCCAGGGTGACCGGTCCTTCGACCCCGGGTTCGCGCCACGGTCCTCCGTAGTCGGTGCCGAGCAGCTGCCGGAAGTAGGTCGGTCCGCTGCCCAGCTGGTCCGTGCCGTAGTTGCTCCGGGCGATCGCGTACTTGACGTCCGCGGCGGTTACTGGGGAACCATTCTCGAAAAGGAGTCCTTCCCTGAGACGGTAGGTCCAAGTCCGGCCATCCTCGGAAACCTCGCCCAACGACTCCGCGAGGTCGGGCACCAGACGTTGCCCGGCCTTGCCCGGGGCCGTGTCGAAGGTGACGAGCGTCCGGCCGATCAGTCGCAGGAAGTTCCAGGTATAGGCGTAGTACGTGTTGCCGGGATCGAGCGAGTCGAAGTCGTCAGTTCGAACCAGGCGCAGTGTCCCCCCCATCTCGTCGGTAGGGTCGACAACGCCACGCACCGCCGCACCGAATCCATTACCTCGCTCTGCAATCGGCATTTCTCGCTAACTCCTTGAATTACGATCAGCCGGTGCGCGGCTAGCCTCACGTGGATCGCGGGTCCGCGGACTGCTTACGCATAACGCCGGTGAGGATCGGATAACCGATCCAGCGGCCCGGACACAGCGGCGTGGAACTCGGTCTCCAAGGCGGTGAGGTGATACAGGAACTGTTTGGCGGGTCCGCTCAGCGTTGTCCCGCGGGCGCTGCGCACCATCAGCGGCGCGCCGATTCGCTGTTCGATGCGACGGGCTCGACGGGTCAGCGCAGGTTGGCTGATGGACAGAACCACCGCGGCCCGGTTAATGCTGCCGTGCTCGGCCACCGCGCGCAGCAGGCTGAACTCCTCAATGTCGAGTGCCTCGATGACGGGCTGCGACGACCCCTGCTTTCCGGATCGGGCTATCGAGACCATGTCTTCCCGGTCCATCTGCTCTCGATGCCAGCGAGACCACCACGGGTTCCGGACCATCTCTGGGTGGTGCTCGACGACCATCCGGAGATAGTTCCTTTTCAACGTGCTGGCCAGATCTTTGGCGAGGACATCAGGTACCATCGCGGGATCGACCAGGAGCCCGGTCGATCGACTTGGGCACTCGGCAAGTGGGCGATTCACGACTGCACTATCGGAGACGGTGCCAGACAAGAGGGGCTCCAGGCTGAGGACCCCGTCACGGCGGATCATGCCCCGAGCGACTGATGAACTGGTGACGGTCAGATTGGTCGGCACGGGCAAACCTGCTCCTCGGAAAACCTGGACCACCACGACCTCTGAACCGGGGCCGATCTCAGAAACCCAACAGTCGGTGGTGAGGTCAGCCAACGTCACCACATCCCGGGCCGCCAGCCGATGTCCGCGCGGCAGCCAGACGCACAGCGGCTCGTCGAGCACGACATGAAGCCTCGTCACTCGGTCGATGGACGTCCGCGGATCGGTCAACCACCAGGTGTGCACGGCGTCCACGCGGTAGGCATCCAGTTGCCGAACGACCTGCTCAGGCGTCGCATGGCTCACCGCGAGCAAAATACCCAGTCGAGCAGCAATCTCCTCGACCAAATCTTCGACCATGGGATTCGAGGTAGCGATCGACAACACCGAGGGAAATTCCTGGGCGCCGTCCCCATGGCCGTGAATGGTAGTCAGCAAGGCGAGGTCGACCCGAGAAAAGAAGCGCTGACCGGCGGCAAGCACCCGCGCGCCCGCCGAGGTTAGTCGCGTGGTCCGGGAACCTCGCAGGGTCAGCGGCATCCCTGCCGCCCGGTCGAGCCGACCCAAATGGCGCTCGAGTGCCCCGATACGCAGCCCGAGCCTGCGTGACAACTCCCCGAGGTCGCCACCTAGGTCGACGGCGTCAAGGAGCCGCACGTCGAACCGCGAGTAGGGAAACAACAACGGACGGCGTCGACTGGGACTCCCGTCGTTCGTCGGTCGTCGGACACGGGTGGAGTCGATAGTTTTCATCATGAGCGTCCTCTCGTTGGACGCTGGATGCACCCACCGTCGGTCACTATGGCTCTATCTCACTGAACAGAGCGACTCGCGCCCCGACGAGATACGGGCTGCGACGCTGATAACCTGATCGTGGGGGACGCCTGGTCCCTCTCACACATTTGTGCATCCAAGCCAACCTCAGCGATGACCCTTTCGAGGGATGTCACGAATCTTTCGAGCGAAGGCGTCATGGTCGTGGTCACGACCTGCTTGGCTCGGGCGTGCCGCACAGTACTCTGACGCACCGCACACGGTCGGATACGCTGGCGTCGCAGCGAAGGGTGCAGCAAGCATATGGGCGAGCCAGACCAAGCTGACGGCCAGCCCGCGGCGAACGAGGAGGCTCTTCGCTGTTTTCAGTGGGTTACTCAGTGTGAGGTCATGTAGGTGGGTGTCGGATGGGTGATGGTGGGGAGCTGGAGCTTGGCTGCGGTGAGGTAGACGATGGTGATCATCTTGGTTTTGTTGCGGTAGCCCCGGGC
>JAICSB010000570.1 GCA_025937115.1 Pseudonocardiaceae bacterium
CGTCACCTCTGCCACCCCGTGCGCCCGGCAAACCTGGCGGAAGCGAGCGACTTCCAGCAGGGTCACCACCGGAGACGGCAGCGCTCCGTAGCGATCGCGCAACTCGTCGGTGATGGCGCTGAGCGCCTCGGCGTCCAGCGCTTCGGCGATCTTGCGGTAGGCCTCCAGCCGTAGCCGCTCGCCGGGAATGTAGTCGTGCGGCAGGTGCGCGTCCACCGGCAGTTCCACCCGCACCGGTGCAGGTTCGGGCGCGCCATCGGACGCGCCGACGCCAGCCGCACCGCGGAATGCCTCGACGGCCTCGCCTACCAGCCTGATGTACAGGTCGAAACCGACTCCGGCGATGTGGCCGGACTGCTCACCGCCCAGGATGTTGCCCGCGCCACGGATTTCCAGATCCTTCATCGCCACGGCCATGCCCGCGCCCAGCTCGGTGTGCTGGGCGATGGTGGACAGCCGATCGTGCGCCAGCTCGGTCAGCGGCGTCTCGGGCGGGTAGAGGAAGTAGGCGTAACCACGCTCGCGACCCCGCCCGACGCGCCCGCGCAGCTGGTGGGCTTGGGCGAGCCCGAGCAGGTCACCACGCTCGACGATCAGCGTGTTGGCATTGGAGATGTCCAGCCCGTTCTCGACGATCGTGGTGCAGACCAACACGTCGTACTCACGGTCCCAGAACCCGGCGACGGTGCGCTCGAGATGGTCCTCGTTCATCTGCCCGTGCGCCACCGCCACCCGCGCCTCGGGCACCAGCTCGCGGATCCGCCGAGCTGCCTTCTCGATCGAGGACACCCGGTTGTGCACGTAGAAGACCTGCCCGTCGCGCAACAGCTCGCGGCGGATCGCGGCGCCGACCTGCTTGTCGTCGTAGGCGCCGACGTAGGTCAGCACCGGGTGACGGTCCTCAGGTGGGGTGAGAATGGTCGACATCTCGCGGATACCGGCCAGGCTCATCTCCAGGGTCCGCGGGATCGGGGTAGCCGACATGGTCAGCACATCGACGGCGGTCCGCAGCGCCTTGATGTGCTCCTTGTGCTCGACGCCGAAGCGCTGCTCCTCGTCGACCACCACCAACCCGAGATCCTTCCAGCGCACGCTCGGCTGCAGCAGCCGGTGGGTGCCGATCACGACGTCCACCGAACCTTCGGCGAGCCCGCGTAGCACCTCCGTCGCGTCGCCGGGGTGGGTGAATCGAGACAAACCGCGAACCGTGACCGGGAACGGGCGCATCCGGTCGGAGAAGGTCTGCAGGTGTTGCTGGGCGAGCAGGGTGGTGGGTACCAGCACGGCCACCTGCTTGCCGTCCTGGACGGCTTTGAAGGCGGCCCGCACAGCGATCTCGGTCTTGCCGTAGCCGACGTCGCCGCAGACCACCCGGTCCATCGGGACGCCGCGACGCATGTCCGCCTTGACCTCGTTGATCGCGGCGAGCTGGTCGGGCGTCTCGGTGTAGGGGAAGGCGTCCTCCAGCTCGGCCTGCCACGGGGTGTCCGGACCGAACGGGTGCCCCGGGGAGGACTGCCGAGCGGCATACAGCTGCACCAGCTCAGCGGCGATCTCCTTGACCGCCTTGCGGGCCCGGCCCTTGGTCTTGGCCCAGTCCGAGCCGCCCAGCTTGCTCAGCGTCGGCAGCTCACCCCCGACGTAGCGGGTGACCTGGTCGAGCTGGTCGGTGGGGACGTAGAGCCGGTCTCCTGGTTGGCCCCGTTTGCTGGGCGCGTACTCCACCAGCAGGTACTCCCGGGTCGACTCGGCAGCGCCCTTGACGGTGCGCCGTACCATCTCCAGGAACCGGCCGATGCCGTGCTGCTCGTGCACCACGTAATCGCCGGTGTGCAGCGCCAGCGGGTCCACCGCGTTGCGCCGGCGGACCGGCATCTTCGACATCTCGCGGCTGCTGGTGCCGCCCCGAGCGCCAGTGATGTCCGCCTCGGTGAGCACCACCAGCCCCAGCGCGGGGACCGCGAAGCCGTCCTCCAACGTGCCGCGGACCACTGTGACGGTCGCCGCTACGGGTGGCTGGAGCAGCCCATCGGCAGCGTGCACCGCCGACACCTCGGCGTCACGCAACTGCTCGCAGGCCCGTTGTGCGGTGCCGGTGCCAGGCACCACCAACACTGCGGCGCCGCCGGTGGCGGTATGCGCTCGCAGGTCGGCAAAGGCTCGCTCGACGTCACCGTGATAGGGCGGCACGGGAACGATCTGCAGTTGCAGCGAGCCGTGGGAATCAGTGGTCAGCGGGTTCAGCGTCCACCACGCCACCCCGGTGCCGCGGGCGTGCTCGGCGACCTCACCCAGACCGCGGTAGGCCGACGCCGACAGATCCAGCGCCGCTACGTCCACCGGAGCGGCACCGCCCCCCGCGGCGACCATCCAGGACGCCTCCAGGAACTCCTGCCCGGTGCGGACCAGGTCGGCGGCCCGGGTCCGGATCCGTTCCGGATCGGCCAGCAGCACGTGGGTGCCCGCCGGCATCACGTCGGTGAGCAGTTGTAGCTCATCACCCGCGAGCACCGGGATGAGCGACTCCATGCCCTCGGCCGGGATCCCGGCGGCGACCTTCTCCAGCAGCTGCGCGACCGGCCCGGCCGGAGCCTGCGCGACGAGCTGCGCCGCAGCGGCCCGCACCCCGTCGGTGAGCAGCAGCTCCCGGCACGGCGGTGCGTACATCTCATCGGCGGGCGCC
>JAICSB010000419.1 GCA_025937115.1 Pseudonocardiaceae bacterium
ATCGGGTTTCGCAACCGGCTCAAGGTCCTGCTCGACTGGGGATGGAGCTATTTCACCTCCCGCGGCGCCGGCGCCATCCTCGTCCACCCACCCGATACCCGGCAACCGACCAAGCGTTAATCCACTTCGAACAGTGGCTCGTCGACGGAGCGAATGTCGTGACTGGGCAGCCCGTCGGGGTGCTCGCGGCGCACCCGGTCCAGGCAGGACAGCGCGATCCCGAGGTGCTGGCGTTTGCTTGTCTCGTAGAACGCCGACGCGTTGGCGGACAGTTTCGGTGACGCGTGCAACGGCTTGTCCGAGACGCACAGCAGCGTCGCGTTGGGAATGCGGTACCGGAACCCGTTGCCGGCGATCGTCGCGGACTCCATGTCCACCGCGGTGCTGCGCGAGGCCCGCATCGCCGCGAGCGTGGCGCCCTGGTTGAACTCCCAGTTGCGGTTGTCGGTGGTGTGCACGACGCCCAGCCGGTACTGCGCCTGCGCGGCGTCCAGGGCGTCGAGCAGGAAGGTGTTCAGCCGGTGGTTCGGGATCACCGGCACATCCGCGGGCAGTACCCCGTCGAGCACATGGTCGGCGCGCTGGTAGGCGGTGGCGACCACGAAGTCGCCAAGACGCTGATGGTTCCGCAGGCCACCACAGTGCCCGATCATCATCATGGTGTCCGGCCGCAGCACCGCGAGGTGGTCGGTCACCGTCTTGGCGTTCGTCGGCCCGACGCCGATGTTGACCAGGCTGACCCCGTCACCGGCGGGGGTGTGGTGGTGCCAGGCCGGCATCTGCACGCCGTCGCGCGCGGGGCCCTGCGCGTCCGGGAACCGCTCACGGAAGGCGTCGATGTGCATCGTATAGTTGGTGAACAGCAGGTGCCGCTCGAAGGCCTCCGCGGGCGTGCCGCAGTAATGCGACAGCCGGTCCAGTGACAGCGCCATGCGTTCCGGGCTGAACAGGAACAGCTTCTTCGCGCGCAGATCGAACCGGTCCTCATCGAGCGCGGCGAAGAAGTCCGGGTCGTTGAAGGCTACCGACCGGCGTGCCGGCCGGACCCGGACTTGCGCACCCGCGCGCAGCAGCGCGGACAGCTCACGGTGCAGGTAGCGCCGGATCGCCCCCGGTCGGGCGAACTCGCCGGTGATCCGCGGGTTGTGCACCGACCAGGGACGGACCACGTCGATCGCCGGATACCAACCGTCGGCGTCCACGGCGTCGAGCGCATCAAGCAGCCCGCCCACCGCGTCGTCAATATCGCCGGGCCTGAGATCTGCGCCGTCGGCCTGTACGTCGCCGCGACTCACCGGGTCTATCCCCGCCGGGCGAGCACGACCGTCAACGCGCCCAGCAGGACACCGGAACTGGCGGCACCAGCGACCGCGTAGCGGCCCCGCGGCGGCAGATTGCGCCATGACGCGAGGGTCGCGGCCACGTCGACCGCGTCGCAGAACGACCCAGCGACGGTCCACCCCAGCAGCCCACGCGCGTTTCTCCGGGACGACGCGAGCAACGCGCCGACCCCGAGCGCGATGTCCCGACCACCCGCGGCGCGACCTAACACCATCCCCGCCGGCCCGGCGGCCTGGGCCGCGCCCACCCACGCCCGAGCCATCAGATCCGGCCGCACCAACGCAACGACGCCGATGGTCACCCGCCCGGCCCCGAGCGCCATCCCGCACAGTCGAGCTTGCGACCTCATGCCGACTCCCTGGATTCGATCACGGTGCTACCTTGCCATGGCCTCGTCAGGCGGACCTGCCGGGAGGTGACGTTGGCCCGGCTCGGCTGCGGGTATATCTGCTTCCATGAGCGAGGCCCGATGAGTGACCAGCAGGAGCGGCTGCGGGCCTACCGGGCCAAGCGGGACTTCTCGGTCACCGCGGAGCCGGCCGGGGCCGCGCCGCCGGCCGGTCAGAGCCGGTTCGTCGTGCAACGCCACCGAGCCCGCCGGCTGCACTATGACCTGCGGCTGGAGGTAGCCGGAGTACTGGTCAGCTGGGCGGTACCGAAGGGGCCGACGCTGGACCCCAAGGCCAGGCAACTGGCCGTGCATGTCGAAGACCACCCCCTCGAGTACTTCGATTTCGAGGGCATCATCCCGAAGGGCGAATACGGCGGCGGCGACGTCATCGTGTGGGACTGGGGAATCTGGCAGCCCGCGGAGACCGACGACCCGGCACGGGCGATCGAGCGCGGTGAGCTGCACTTCGACCTGCAGGGCGAGAAGCTGGCCGGTCGCTTCGTGCTCATCCGTCGTGGCGAGGGTCGGCCGGGTAAAGAGCAGTGGCTGTTGATCCACAAGAACGACGACCACGCGCGGCCCGGCTGGGACCCGGAGGCCCACCCCTTGTCGGTCAAGACCGGACGCACCAACGACGAAGTGGCCGCGGCTCCCGCGTCGCTGTGGCGCAGCGACAAGCCGGCTGCCGAAGCCACCGTCACGTTGGCCCCGGCCCCGGAGCCAGCGCTGGTATGGGACCCGCCGACCGCCGACGAGCTCGCCGAACTGGATGCACTCGGATCTGACGGTCGGTGGGCCGTGCAGGGCCGCGAGCTCAAGCTGACCAACCTGGACAAGGTGCTCTTCCCGGGACGGGACCCTGAGCCCCCAGTCACCAAGCGCGACCTCATCCGCTATCACGCGCTGATCGCGCCGTTCATGCTCCGCTACCTCGCCGGTCGCCCGCTGAACTCCCACCGATTCCCCGACGGCGTGGACCGCCCGGGTTTCTGGCACAAGGAGGTCCCCAGCCACGCGCCGAAGTGGCTGTCCCGCTGGCACAACGAGGACGCCGACCCGGGCGAGACCCGCTACTACGCCGTCATCGACAGCGTGCCCGCGCTGGTCTGGCTGGCGAACTTCGCGGCCGTGGAGCTGCACCCGTGGACCTCCCAGCTTCCCGACGTGCACCAACCGACCTGGGCGCTGATCGACATCGATCCGGGTTCGACCAGCAGCTTCGACGACGTGCTGGTGCTCGCCCGGCTCTACCGGGTGGCACTCGAGCACCTCGGCGTCGCCGCGATGCCGAAGGTCACCGGCCGGCGCGGGGTGCAGATCTGGGTCCCGGTCCGCGGCGGCTACACCTTCGCCGACACCAGAGTCTGGGTCGAGAAGGTGTCGCGCGCCATCGGCCGCACCGTCCCGGAACTGGTCAGCTGGGAATGGCACAAAGACCGCCGGCACGGGCTCGCGCGTCTGGACTACACCCAGAACGCCATCAACAAGACGTTGGTGGCGCCGTTCAGCGTTCGGCCCGCAGCCGGCGCGCCGGTGTCCGTCCCCATCGGCTGGGACGAGCTGCAGGACCCCGAGCTGCGGCCGGACCGCTGGACGATCCGCACTGTGCTGGACCGGGTGAGCAGCGTCGGTGATCCGCTCGCCCCGCTCATCGGCCGGGCTCAAGAGCTACCGACGGTGTAGTGCAGCAACGTGCATGTGCCTTGACGCTCCGTGGCTGGGCTGCCTAGCGTCAAGTCACGTACCTGAATAAAAAGGAGAGTGCCATGGAGCTGACGCGGATTGCCGGTGGAGATTGCGGTCGTGACGACTGCCCGACCGTCTTCACGACAGACAACGATACGATTGCCGTCCAGGGTTACCTCATGCACAAAGAAACGCCAGCAGGTGAAGCTGTCGTCGAAATCCCTGTCACTGTGTTTCGGGAGGCGGCTCGTGCGCTTGGAAGGTGACAGTTGGCGCACGTTCTTCGATTCCTACCGACGGGAAGC
>JAICSB010000348.1 GCA_025937115.1 Pseudonocardiaceae bacterium
CACGCTGACCAGCAACAGCAGCAGGGGAAACAGCGCGAGGAAACCGTAGTAGGTGATCAGAGAGGCGAGGTAACCACCCTGATCGTCAATGAACTTGTAGATCACCGCCAACGGGAAACCCACCCAGGTATGACGACGCTGGAAGCCATCCAGTCGAGCCGCTACACCCCTTCCCCCCTCCTCACAGTCCGCCGCCGCTGCGGTAAGGGTGGTCTTGCTCGTGCGCATCACGCCCGTGGCCCGGTCCGTGACGACCACGGCCCCCGCTGGGCTGTTGGCACGGGCCCGCGACCGCGGTGTCGGGTGGGCCTGGCGGGCGTGTTCGCCGCGATCATGCCGAGAGCAGGCGTTGGAAGAACTCGCGGTAGCGTTGGAAGCTCACCCGCAGGTCCTCCGTTGAGGTCGTGTCGCTGGTGTGCCCGCTAGTGACGTTCACCCGGATCTCGTCCAGCGTCCGCTCGACCAGCACGCTGGCCTCGCGCACCGCACGCTGCGGGTCATCAACGAAGGTGCCCTGGACTCGTTGCCACTCATCACGCAGGCCGGCAGCGTTGCTGAGCAGGCCCACCCGCGCGGCACCCTCGTCGGCGGCAGCCTGACCCTCAAAGCGGCCAGGCAACTCCTCGGCCCCAGCCGGCCGGAGTCCTGATTCGCCTTCGGCATCGGAGGATGCGGTCCTCGCCCGGCGGTCAGCGTCACCGCCGGTGCGCGCAGCGACGGACTCGGAGTCCCTCGGCTGGTCAGGCTGGTCGGCGCGCGACGGCTCGTAGCCCCGGGTCTCGGGGGCTGGGCGAGAGCCGCGGTTGGTGACATCTCCGCGACCCGTCGGATCCTGGTCTGGGTCCGGGTTGCCTGGATGGTCGGTAGGTGTCTCGGCGCCCCGATTGTCTTTGTCGCGGACCCAACTTAACTCAGTGTCACCGAAGCGACGTGCTGGCCCGCCCGGCCCTTCTCGCCGTTCGGGCTCTTCGAGCTGCCCGCGGTGGTGCTGTGGTGTGTCCATCCTGGACCCCGTTCGTGTGGTGGCGCCTGGCGGTGTGTGTTTAGGGTGCGTGCACGAGCTCGTTGAACAGCGCGCGGTAGTGCACGAACGCCTGCCGCAGGTCCTCGGTGTCAGAGGCGCCCGGGTGGTCGTGGTGGACCTGCTGGGCGGTGTGCCCGGCGCGGTAGTGCTCCACGACTTGCGGGTGATCGGCGGCCACCAGCTCGGCACGGTCGTTGAAGTCTTCCACCGGGTAGCCGCACTCGCGCATCACCTCGGTGACCAGCTGGTCTGCCTCGTCTAGGGCAGGTCCGGGTCGGTCGACGAACTCGGTCTGCACAGCCTGCCAGCGTTGGGTGTAACGCTCGCGAGCCGCGGGTTGCAGTTCGTGGATGTCGAGCCGGTCACGCCGATCCGCGACCTGGCTCAGGTGCTGATCTGCGGCGCGCTCGCTGCCGCGCGCTTGGACCTCACGGGCGTATTCGGGCCCGAATCGTTGCTGCAGACCCGCGCGGCGACGCCGCAGGACATACCACACCGCGAACACCACCACCCCCGCGAGCACGAGGACCCCGATAATGATCTCGACGACGATGACGGTGTTCATGACGAACCTCCACAACCCTGTTGCGTGTACAGCTGGGCGGCAGCACCACCCGTAATGTCTTGCGTGGCCAGTCCGGCCGCCGTTGTCGGGCGCCCCATCCCGCTGCGGTGAGGACCGCCGGGGGACCTGGCAGATCCAGATCCGCAAGCCGCTGCTCAGGCTCGCCATCACGCGGCGGAGACTCGCCCGGTGGCCCGGACAACTCGGGTCCGCAGCGCCGATCCCCGACGCTGCTGGGATTCCACCCGGGCGAAGGCATCCGCCCACCTCCGAATACAAGCCACCTATTGATGGCCGCCGGGGTCCGGGACGGACCTCTAGCCTTACCCGCCCAGTGCGCCCACGGCAACCGCCGGCCGAGTGAGCACCGATGGTCGCGCGTGCCCCGGCACACCGCCCGGCCAACAGCTGGCCGGGCAACCACCGCGGGTGGCCGCCGATCAGCTCGGTGGTGGTGTGGGTGGCGGCTGGCTTGCGCGCGGGGGTGGGGGTTGGTGGGCGGCGGCGGCTTGGTGTTCGTAGTCCTCGTGCAGTTGGTGGGCTTGCCGCTCGCGGTGGACACCGGCCGAGGGTAGGTGCCAGGGGATGTCGATGATGACGACGTTGGGGACGAACAGCAGCCTGGTTTTCAGTCGTAGTGCGCTTTGGTTGTGGAGTAGTTGTTCCCACCAGTGCCCGACGACGTACTCCGGGATGATCACGGTGATGATGTCGCGGGGTCCGCTGCAGGGGTAGCGCCGGACGTAGCTCAGGATCGGTCGGGTGATCTCCCGATACGGCGACTCGATGACCGTCAACGCGATGTCGAGGTCGGCGCTGTCCCAGTCCCGGCGCAGCTGGGCGGCCTCTTCGTCGTCGAGGGTGACGGTGATGGCTTCCAGGGTGTGCGGGCGCAGGAACCGCGCGTAGGCCAAGGCCCGCAGGGTGGGACCGCTGATTTTCGACACCAGCACCAGGACGTGGTTTCGCGACGGGCCGACCGGGCGGACATCTTCCACGGCGATCTCTCGAGCCACGCTGGCGTAGTGCCGGTTGACGCCGCGCATCAGCAGGTACAGCAGCGGGATGGCGATCACGATGAGGTAGGCGCCCGCCAGGAACTTGGTGACCAGCACGATGAGGAACACCAGCCCGGTGGCGGCCGCGCCCAGTCCGTTGATCAGCTGGGCGCGGCGGATCTGACGCCGCTGCCCGGTCGGGGCGCCCGCGGCCAGTTCGGTGTGCCAGTGCTTGACCATCCCGATCTGCGACAGCGTGAACGCGATGAACACCCCGATCACATACAGCTGGATCAAAGCGTTGGTGTTGGCGTTGAACGCATAGATCAACACGGCGGCGAACACCGCGAGGAGCACGATGCCGTTGCTGAAGACCAGCCGGTCCCCGCGGTGGTGGAACTGGCGGGGAAAATACCGATCCCGGCCCAGGATCGAAGCCAACCCAGGAAAACCATTGAACGACGTGTTCGCCGCTAAGATCAGGATCGCGGCAGTGACCACCTGAATCGCGTAGAACCCCACCGAAGTGGGGCCGAACACCGCGGCGGAGACCTGGGCCAGCACCGTCTTGGGCATCGCGTCCGCGGGCAGGCCCAGCTGGGTGGGGTCTTGGGCGGCGTGCACCCCGGTCAGCACGGCCAGCAGGGTGATCCCGATCCCCATCGTCACAGCCAGCGCGGCGAGGTAGCCCAGCACCGTCGCGGCGTTGCGCTCCTTGGGCTTCTGGAACACCAGGACCCCGTTGCTGATCGCTTCCACCCCGGTCAGCGCGGTGCAACCCTGCGCGAATGCCCGCAAGATCAAGAATACTGCGAGGACACCGGTGGCGTGCTCGGTGGCCTGCACCGGGTAACCCGCGCTCTCGGAGACCAGATGCGCCCCCCTACCCACCCTCACCCCCGCCCAGGCGAACATCACGAAGATGCCCACCACGAACCCGTAGGTCGGGACCGCGAAGATCTTGCCGGTCTCCTGCACCCCCCGCAGGTTGACCACCATCAACACCGCGACGAAACCGATCGAGATACCCACCGCGTGCGGGCCGGCCGCGGGCAGCGCCGAAGTGATCGCCGACACCCCGGCCACCACCGACACCGCCACCGTCAGCACGTAATCCACCAACAACGCCGCCGCGGCCACCAACCCAGCCGACCGGCCCAGGTCCAGATGACTGACGATGTAGGAGCCCCCACCCCCCGGATAGGCATGACAGGTCTGCTGGTAGGAGACGGCCACAATCACGAACAACACCGCCACCGCCACCGACAGATACGGCGCCACGTGGTAAAACGCCAACCCACCCACCGACAACGCCACCAAGATCGCTTCAGTGGCGTAAGCCACCGACGACAACGCGTCACTACAGAAGATCGGCAACGCCACTTCGGCAACAACGTGTCACCCAGCGCCCGACTCGCCAACGCCCGCCCCACCAACAACCGCTTCGGCAGAGTCATCCGCACGACCCACAAGCCTACGGCGCCACCCACCCCACCCGCGGTGCGGCGGCGATCAACGATCCCGACCCCCAAGCGGTCATCCCACACCAGCGGCGGAACTCCTCCACCGACACCGCCCCACACCGCTCAACACCACTCCACCACATGCAGTCACTGCGGACGATCAACGCCCACCGCACCCGCCCCCCCCCCCCCCCCCCCCCCCCCCGGACCCCCCCCCCCCCCCCCCCCCCACAGAGAAGGGGCCCCCCCCCCGCCCGCCCCCCCCCC
>JAICSB010000145.1 GCA_025937115.1 Pseudonocardiaceae bacterium
ACAGCCCGCCCCAGATACCGAACCGCTCATCGAAGGCCAACGCGTACTCCAGGCACTCGGCGCGGACCTCGCAGCCCGCACAAATCAGCTTCGCTTCCCGGGTGGATCCACCCTTCTCGGGAAAGAACGCCTCTGGATCTGTCTGAGCGCACAGCGCGCGCTCCTGCCAGTCCTGCTCCTGTTGGTCGTGCCCGTCGAATGGCCCCCAGTCTCCCTGAAGCTCGATCCTGCCCTCCGCTGGCCAGCTGATGTCCCTCTCATCCATGGCGGTCCGCCCTTCTCGCCATAGAGTTCCTCCCCGGTTTCGCGCCTTCCCGGGCTACCAGCCGGGAGAATAACAACCTTGTGATTACACCTCTGTGATCGGGGATGCAAGTTCTCGGGGCTGACCCACAGCCCTACAAGGCGTGTCGTAGTTGACACGCCGCGTAGTCATCGAGCCGCACTGGTCGCTTCCCCGGGCGACGGGCCGAGCGCCCAGTCGGTAAGAGTCAGGGGGTAAGAGTAGGACTGTGCCCGCCACCGGTCTGGCTCCCAGCCCGCTGTTCCTGCTGCTGCTCGCGACGACCGTCGCCGGTGGCGCACTCGCGGCGTTGACCGGCGGCACCGCCCGCACCGCCGGCATCGTGGCGCTGGTACTCGGCGGGTGGGCGGTGGCGCTGTGCCTGCATGAGTTCGGGCATGCCCTGACGGCCTACCGGGGCGGCGACCGTTCGGTGCGCGCCAAGGGGTACCTCACCCTGGACATCCGGCGCTACACCGACCCGGTGATGTCGCTGCTGATGCCACTGGCGCTGCTGGCGCTGGGCGGCATCCCGCTCCCGGGCGGCGCGGTGTGGATCAACCGCGCTGCACTGCGTTCGCGAGCGATTGCCTCGGCGGTGTCACTGGCCGGTCCGCTGACAAATCTCGCCCTCGGTGCCGCAATCACCGTCGTGGTCGCCAGCACTGGCCTGCCGGACGGGCTAGCGGCCGGCCTGTCCTATCTCGCTCTGGTACAGATCCTCGCGTTCGTGCTCAATATCCTGCCGGTGCCGGGGCTCGACGGGTTCGGCGTTGTAGAGCCCTATCTGCCCGCCCGGGCTCGCAGGTTCGCCGGCAGCCTCGGCTGGTATGCGCCGTTGCTACTGTTCGTTTTGATCATCGGAGTGCCCGCGGTGGGAAATGCTTTGTTCGGCGCCAGCTTCGCGGTCTTCGCCGCCCTCGGTGGCGATCCGCTGACAGCGGTGGCCGGCCTCCAGGAGTTCCTCTTCTGGCGCTGACCAGCCACCGGCCGGCCAGTCAACTCGACGGCTGATCAACGCCGGGATACCGTCAGTGTCTCGAGTGCATTATCCGGGGACGGCGAGGACGAGCGATGGGTGTAACAGCTCGGCTGGACGGCTTCCAGCGGCGTCATACCTGGTTGGGTTTCCCGTTGGCGGTGGTCTACAAGTTCGTCGACGATCAGGGTGGCTACCTTGCCGTCCTGATCACCTACTACGGTTTCGTCTCGCTGTTTCCCGGGCTGCTCTTGCTGGTCAGTGTGCTGGGCTACACGTTGCAGAGCCACCCCGCCTGGCAGCAGGCGGTGCTCGGCTCGGCGCTGCAGCAATTCCCGATCGTCGGGCCGCAACTACAGCAGAACGTCAGCTCGATCCACGGCAGCAGCCTGGGCGTGCTCCTGGGCATCCTCGGCGCGGTCTATGGCGGCCTGGGTGTCTCGGTGGCCATCCAGACGGCGTTGAATCGGGTCTGGGCCGTGCCGCGGTTTGCCCGCCCCGACCCAGTGGTATCCCGGCTACGTGGCCTAGTGTTGTTCGTCCTGATCGGGGCAGTCGTTCTGATCACCACCGCGCTAGCCGCGGTCGGCCCGGTGGCCGCCAGCTACGGCTTCGGCTCCGGCCCCGGCATCCGTATCGCGGCGATCGCGGTCGCGATGATCGTCAACGTGGGTGCATTTCTTATCGGGTTCCGGGTCTTGACCGCGCGAGACATTCCGCTGAAGGACTTGATGCCTGGTGCGGTCGGCGCCGGGGTCGCGGTTGAGGTGCTGCAGATCGTGGGTGCGTTGTTCGTCAGCTATCAACTCAACGGCGCCTCGCAGATCTACGGCGTCTTCGGGCTGGTTCTCGGATTGTTGGCGTGGCTTTACCTCCAGGCGATCATTGTGGTGTTCTGCGCGGAGATCAACGCGGTGCGAGCGCGCCAGCTATGGCCCCGCAATTTGCTCACCCCCTTCATTGAAGATGTCGCGCTCACTCGCGCCGACCGAGCGTCCTACCGTTCGTACGTGGAGTCAGAGCGCTTCACGCCTTCCCAGCAGGTGCAGACCACGTTCGACCACCTGCCTTCGGCCAACGACAAAAAAGCCTGATCACTGCCGTGAACGTCGTGGTGCTGGTCGGCGGCGTCGGTGGCGCCCGATTCCTACTCGGGCTCAAGGCCGCGCTCGGTCTTGACGGGCCCGGCACCGCCGCGCATGACATCACCGCGGTCGTCAACACCGGCGACGACATCTGGCTGCACGGAGTGCGGATCTGCCCGGATCTGGACACCTGCATGTACACCCTCGGCGGCGGCATCGATGCCGAACGCGGCTGGGGACGTGCCGGTGAGAGCTGGGTGGTCAAAGCGGAGCTGGCGCGCTATGGGGCTGATCCGGAGTGGTTCGGGCTGGGCGATCTGGACCTGGCCACCCACCTGGTCCGCACCCGGATGCTCCAAGTCGGCTATCCGCTGTCCGCGGTGACCGCGACGCTGTGCGATCGGTGGCGCCCCGGGGTGCGGCTGCTGCCGGCCACCGATGATCGCTGCGAGACCCACGTCGTCGTCGACGACGAGCAGGGCCGCCGCTCGATGCACTTTCAGGAGTGGTGGATCCGGCACCGCGCGCAACTGCCGGCCATCGAGTTCGTGCCGGTCGGCGCGGATACCGCCGAGCCAGCTGCCGGGGTGCTCGACGCGATCGCCGAGGCAGACGCCGTGCTGCTCGCGCCGTCGAATCCGGTGGTGTCGATCGGGAGTGTGCTGGCGGTACCGAAGATCCGGGCCGCGTTGCGCAACGCTTCCGCCCGGGTGATCGGGTTATCTCCGATCGTCGGTGGCCGCGCGGTGCGCGGGATGGCCGAGGCCTGCTTAGCCGCCATCGGTGTGCCGTGTGACGCGGGTGCCGTCGCTGCGCACTACGGAGCGCGCTGTGCGGGTGGGATCCTCGACGGGTGGCTGGTGCACACCGGGGATCGGGCGACGGTGCCCGGGATCGAGGTCCGAGAGATCCCGCTACTGATGACCGACGTTGTGGCGACCGCGGCGATGGCGCGCGCGGCCCTGGATCTCGCCCTGCGGCAGTGATCGACCACGCCGCCCCGGGTGAGATCCGCATCCTGCCGGTTCGAGGACTGCCCGAGTTCCGACCCGGCGACGATCTGATCGGCGCGCTGGTCACCGCCGCGCCGTGGCTCGCCGACGGTGACGTCGTCGTGGTCACCAGCAAGGTTGTCTCGAAGGTCGAGGGACGGCTGGTCACCGTGCCGACTGATCTGTCGGAGCGGGACGCGGCACGCCGGTCGCTGGTCGCCACCGAGGCGCGACGGGTGATCGCTCGCCGTGGCCGCACGCTGATCACCGAGACCTCGCTGGGCGTGGTGCAGGCCGCGTCGGGAGTGGACTCGTCGAATGTGGCGCCCGATGAGGTCGCGCTGCTGCCGGTCGACCCAGATGCCAGCGCCGCGCGGGTACGTCACGGGCTGGCGACGCAGCTGGGCGTCGACGTCGCCGTGGTGATCACCGACACGATGGGCCGGGCCTGGCGAGTCGGGCAGACCGACACCGCGATCGGGGCCGCCGGGTTGCGAGTGCTGCACCGCTACCTGGGCACCGTCGATCGGCACGGCAACGAGCTGACGGTCACCGAGATAGCCGTCGCCGACGAGGTGGCCGCCGCCGCCGACCTCGTCAAGGGCAAGCTGGCTGAAGTGCCGGTGGCGGTGCTGCGCGGGCTAACGTGTGACGACGACGCCAGCACCGCGGCGGACCTGATCCGCCCACTGACCGACGATCTGTTCTGGCTGGGCACCGACGAGGCGCTGGACCGGGGACGCGCGGCCGGCCGGGCGGAGGCGGTGCTGTTACGCCGTTCGGTGCGCTCGTTTCGTAGCGACCAGGTCGATCCGGAGGCGCTGCGCCGCGCCGTCGGGATCGCGCTGCGTGCGCCGGCACCGCACCACACCAGGCCGGTGCGATTCGTCTGGCTGGCCGACCGGCAGGTCCGTCGCCGGCTGCTCGAGGCGATGAGGCAGGCGTGGCGAGCCGACTTGCGCTGCGACGGGCTGACCGAGTACCGCATCGAGCGCCGGGTACGGCGCGGCGACCTGCTGTTCGACGCACCGGAGGTGCTGGTGCCGGTCGCGGTGCCCGACGGCGCGCACGCCTACCCCGACGCGCGCCGGCAAGCCGCCGAGGAGACGATGTTCACCGTCGCCGCAGGTGCCGCCGTACAGGGTCTGCTGGTGGCGCTGGCGGCTGAGGGGCTGGGCTCCTGCTGGGTCGGCTCGACGCTGTTCTGCCCGGACCTGGTTCGCGCCGAGCTCGCGCTGCCACCGGACTGGCGGCCGCTCGGCGCGATCGCCGTCGGTCACCCTACGCAACCGCTGCAACCGCGCCCACCGGGTGATCCGGATGATGGATTGGTACTGCGATAATCCACCGCGATGATCACGACCCCGAATCTCAGCGGTCCGAATGTCAACGGCCCGGATGTCAACGCTCCGAATGCCCCAGCACCGAATACCCCGGCACCGAATGCCCCAGCACCGAATGCCGCCGTGCACGCTGATGCCACGCAGACGCTGTCGCGTTGGCAACCCGGCGACCCCGGCCAGCAGGCCCTGCTCCAAGCCTTCCTCGGATTTCTGGCCGGGCGCCCGGACGCCTGCGCCCGGTCCTGCGTTCCCGGCCACCTGACGGCGTCCGCGGTGATCCTCTCGCACGACCGGACGCAGGTGCTGCTCACCCTGCATCCTCGGGTCGGGCGCTGGGTTCAGCTCGGTGGGCACTGTGAGGAGGGGGACGCCGGACTCGCGTCGGCGGCGTTACGGGAGGCGACCGAGGAATCCGGCATCAGTGATCTGGAGATCGATCCGCAGCCACTGCATCTGGACGTTCACCCGATCACCTGCTCGTTGGGTCTGCCCACCCGGCATTTCGACGTGCGGTTCCTGCTGCGCGCCCCGGCGGGCGCCACCCCCGTGCGTAGCTCAGAGTCCTTAGACCTAGCCTGGTGGCCGGTCAACGCCCCCCCACCCGACGTAGCAGCCTTGCTTGGCGCCCTCCGAGGATCGCCATTCGGAGCCGAATAGCCCCCAAGTTAGGCCAGGTGGGGGGTGTTTCTCCGACCGGTAAAGGGAGCCCAAACCCGGTCGACCAGGGCCACCCGCAGCGCGGGACCACGGAAAACGATCCAGCGGAGTGATCATGCCACGGTGACGGCCACGGTGACGCTGGTGCACCGCTGGATCACCGGGCACCCGGCGCAGACGCGCGCAGCCTTCGCCAGCCGTACCCGTACCCGTTCCCGATCGCGACACTGGAGACCGTTGCCGATCACCGGGTCGAACATGCGGTGCTTTCCGACGCACGCCGCGCCGGTCAACTGCGGGAGGTCGGTGAGGATCGCGGCCAGCAGCTTGACTGAGGCTTCACGATCCACGGGCCCAAGTGTTCACCCGCCGGGCCGGCGCAGCGAAGGGCCCCGACAGCGGCCACAGGGGGCTACTGGCGGGGCCCTTCGGTTGATCTAGTAGTCGAACTTCCCGGATTTCACGCCGGCGACGAACGCAGCGAACTCGGTCGCGGTGAACGTCAGGTGTCCACCGTCCGGGTGCTTCGAATCCCGGACGGCACGGCCACCGTTGGGCAGGTCGGCGACTTCAACGCAGTTGTTACCGGCTCCGCTCCAGCTAGACTTACTCCATCTCACGTCGCTGAGATCTTGCATATGGGGTCTCCTACTCCACTTGTTGGGCTAGCTCCGCGATCAGGACCAGGCTCTCGTCAGCACCGAGAGCCTGGTCGCGGAGTGAGTCGTACAGATCACTCAGCAATCGCACGACTTCTTGATCGTCCACCAGGTGCCCTCCGGCTGCGTATTCCTGGTAGCCGACGTCAAGGGAGACTTCGAGTCCGAAGTCGAGCAGTGCGAACGAACCGGACATGCTCCCGTGTACACCTGCGCTGAACGGCAGAACCTGCAAAGTCACGTTCGGTACCTGCGCATCCGAAACCAGGCGCGACAACTGCCCTGCCGCCACATTGGGCTGAGCAGCCGCCCGCCGGAGCGCGGCCTCCGAGACCACAGCCGAGAACGTCAGCGGGTCCGGATCTACCAGTCGCTTCTGACGCTGCATGCGCGCCGCTACCCGCCGATCTACCTCGGCGCCCGGAGGCATGTGCGGAGCAGCAACATGGACGGCACGGGCGTAGTCCTCCGTTTGTAGTAGAGCAGGGACTAGCTCCAGCTCCACTACGCGCTCCGCGACGGCATCGGCTTCGAGCCCGACGAGGTCCCCTAGCCATGCCGGGAGTCTGTAGGTGGACCACCAGCCGCGCTCTTTGCCCTCTCGTCGCATTTCTTCGAGCGCAACCGCTGTCTCCTTATCGGCACCATAGAGGCGCAGGAGGGCGTCGAGGTCGGGCTTGCCGATGGGGTTGCGAGCGCCTTCCATGTGGCTGATCTTGGAGCGCGCGCAGTCCAACTCGCGCGCAGCGTCTTCGGTTCGTAGGCCGGCCTGCTCGCGCAACAGGCGCAGCGCTCTGCCGAGCTGTCTACGCCGCATGGTCGGCCCTGCCATGGACACATCGTAGCTGCATGTGACCGTCTCTCCGTAACCGCCGCTGGCATCCGTTGACAATACCGAGTAACGTTACCCGGCGACGTCAGCGCAGACTGACGCCGGGCCTCGCCCCGGTTTGCCGTCCCACGACGAGTCAGGCCGAGCGGCGCTTAGACCGAGCGGAGGACTCCTGGTGACTGACGTAGGCGCGCTCCCCGACACCTGGGTAACCGACACCGCTCTGCTGGAACGCATCCTGACCCGGCTGCGGGAGTGGAACCCAGAACCACAGCGGCGAACACCCGGCGCGCCGCAGTTCGGGGTGAGCTGCCGCCGCGCTAGCGCCGCCGGTCCGCTGATCGACATAACAATGCCGGTGGCGTGCCCCCCGGCGATGTTCCGGCGGCCGGTCGGACCCACCGAAAGGCGCCCGTGATGGCGAAGCACCGGCTGGTACCGGACACCACCGGGCGACGACGTCGAGTGCACACCATCGACCTGGTAGACGCACGCGACCTACTGATCCACCTGCTGACGCCCGACGCGCACGCCGCCGGCCTGCGACCAACCGCCGATTATGTGGCCCTGTGCGGCGCGACCATCCTCCCCGCGCCCCTAGTCGAGCCGGGTGGGCGTTCCTGCTGGGGTTGCAAATCCGCTGCCGTCGCCACCGTCCCGAGTCAGAGGTCGCGATGACCGACGACGCCGGCTCGGGTAAGCCGACCCGCCGCGACCCGAACCGCCGGGTAATCGACATCACTTGCTCGACGCACGGCGGTGCGCGGGGTTTCACCCCAATGGTGTGCACCAAACGCGACGGCGATATCGAGC
>JAICSB010000077.1 GCA_025937115.1 Pseudonocardiaceae bacterium
ATCGAGCTCCCCGATGACGAGTACATCGCCGTGATGGCGATCCAATCCGCGGACGGCCGGAAGGCAGTACAGGACATCCGCGCACTGCGCGAGGTACACGCCGAGCACACCGCGCCACGAGATACCCCGAACCAAAATCTGTAAGCCGAAGACCGAAGTAGCGTCGTCGATCTCATACGCGGGTCACAATGAGGTTCTTTCCGCTGTGCTGCGCGAGCGCAGTGATGTCGTCGGGGTCGGTGGTCAGAATCTCGTCGCCGTCTAACGCGGCGTCAACGATGGAACCGTCAATGGCATCGCACTGGCCGGCTCGGCCCAGCAGCGTGCCGACGCGCCGAGCCCGTTCACGGGTCAGCTCAACCTCGAGCACCCCCCGTAGAAGCATTGCCACACTTGCCTGGCGAGCGCCGTCGCGCCATACCTGCGCAACCACGCCGGTTGCGGTTCTCACATCGACTCCGGTCCGGCTCGCACGTTCCAGAAACGCGCGGACTGTGCGGTCGCCGTGCTCGTATGCGATGAGGGCGCCAGCGTCCAGGACCAGTGTCACGCTGCACCTTCGGTACCGATGACTACGCGCGAGGTCCGCCGAGCGTCGGTGATTAACCTGTCGATTTCGGCGGGATTGAGTTCTCCCTGCTCTGAGGCGAGAACGTCGAGCGCCTCGCGCAGCCGTCGCTGGCGGACCTGAGCCTGCGCTGCGTCTGCGAGCCACGTCGAGACGCTCACGCCCTGCTCGCTCGCGGCGGCCCGCACCGACGCAGCCAGATCTGAGTCGAGCGAGATGGACAACTTCTCAGCACCCATGTTCTAATCCTACCAGCATGCTACCAAGGTAGCAATGTGAGTACCTTCTGATCTGTTCGTGCCGGCGGTGGGATTCGAACCCACACTGGCGGGTTCCTAGGACCCGTGCCTCTGCCGTTGGGCTACGCCGGCTCGTGGTGATGAGGGGGACAGGATACGGCGTCAGACGCCGAGGTCTTTGCGCAGCTTGGCGACGTGGCCGGTGGCGCGGACGTTGTATAGCGCCTTGTCGATGCGGCCCTGCGGGTCGATCACGAAGGTGGATCGGATGACGCCGGTGACCGTCTTGCCATACAGCTGTTTCTCGCCGTGGGCGCCGTAGGCGGTGAGTACTGCACGGTCCACGTCGGACAGCAGCGGGAAGGTGAGGCCTTGCGCGTCGCGGAACTTCGCCAGCTTCGCCGGCGGGTCCGGGGAGATGCCGAGCACAGCGAACCCGGCGGTGTCGAGCTCGGTGAGGTTGTCACGGAAGTCGCAGGCCTGCTTGGTGCAGCCGGGGGTGCTGGCCGCTGGATAGAAGTAGACCAGCACGGATTGGCCGCGGTAGTCCGACAGTGCGACGGGCTTGCCGTCGGCGTCGGGCAAGGTGAACTCAGGCGCGGCGTCGCCGGGGGACAGCCGGAGGTTGTCGGTCACAAGTCGGACGGTACCGCCCAGCGGGTGGGGTGCCGTGGCCACGTGGGCACACCGGTGGCTACGGTGTGCCCGACGCTCACCCCGCGAGGAGGACCCTATGGCCCGCGACGCCGACACCATCGAACGCGACATCGAGAAGGCCCGCGATGCGCTGGCCGCAACGCTGCAGGAGATCGGTACCAGGGCTGATCCCACCCGCCTGATCGACGCCGGCAAGGAGCAGGTGGAAGCCACCCTGGGCAACCCGACGGTGCGCTACTCGCTGATGGGCCTCGGTGCGCTCATCGTGCTGGCGGTGCTGCGCAAACTCTTTCGCTGAGCCCAAGGGCAACGACAGCGAAGGACTCGCCGCCCAACTGCACGGTGTCGCGCGTTGTGGCGACATCTCCGGACGCGAGCAGAATTTCGGTGGGCGACCCGTCTAGCGCAACGGTGGCGGGTTGCGCGCCCACATTGACCACCAGCCGTAATGCACCGCGGTGCATTACCAGCGTGCGCGCGTCGGAGTCCACGTCGACGACCAGGGTGTCCAGCTGGGGATCGGACAGCTCGGGACGGCACTGTCGTAGCGCGATCAACTCCCGGTAGAGGCGCAGCACAGTGGCGTGTGGCTCGGAGCCAGGCTCGGACCAGTCCAGCTGGGAGCGTCGGAAGGTCTGCTCGTTGCTCGGGTCGGGAACATCCGTCTCGTCCCAGCCGTGCTCGGCGAACTCCGCATAGCGACCCCGTCGGATGGCCTCGCGCAGGTCCGCATCGGGCATGGACGAGAAGAACAGGAATGGGGTGTCCGCACCCCACTCCTCGCCCATGAAGATCATCGGTGTGTACGGGGAGCACAGCACCAGCGCCGCCCCGCAGGCGAGCAGGCCAGGGGACAGCGTGGTCGAGATCCGGTCGCCGGTGGCGCGGTTTCCCACCTGGTCGTGGTTCTGCAGGTACGTGACGAACCTCCAGCCGGGCAGCTGCGCGGTGTCCACCGGCCGGCCGTGGGTGCGTTGCCGGAAACTCGACCAACGTCCATCGTGGAAGAACGCCCCGCGAAAGGTGCGGGCCAGGTCGGGCAGTGCGCCGAAGTCGGCGTAGTAACCCTGCCGTTCGCCAGTCAGCGTGGCGTGCAGGCAGTGGTGGATGTCGTCGTCCCACTGTGCGGTTAATCCGTAGCCGCCCGCGATCCGCGGTGTGATCAGCTGCGGGTTGTTGAGGTCGGATTCCGCGATCAGTGACAGCGGCCGTCGCAGATGCGTGGCGAGGATGTCCACCTCAGTGGTCAGCTCCGCCAGCAGGTGGGTGGCCCGGGTGTCGCGCAGCGCGTGCACCGCGTCGAGCCGCAGACCGTCGAGGTGGTAGTCAGCCAACCACTCCAGTGCGTTGTCGATGACGTAGCGGCGCACCTCGTCGGAGTGTGGGCCGTCGAGATTGAGCGTGGGACCCCAGATGTTGCTGCCGGCGAAGTACGGGCCGAAACGGTCCAGGTATGCGCCGGACGGGCCGAGGTGGTTGTGCACGACGTCGAGCACCACGCCCAGCCCACGGCCATGGCAGCTGTCCACGAAACGCTTGAACGCGTCGGGCCCGCCGTAATTCTCGGTAACGGCGTACCAGCCGACTCCGTCATAGCCCCAGTTCCGGGATCCGTCGACGGCGTTGACCGGCATCACCTCGACCAGGTCGACGCCCAGCCCGGCCAGGTAGTCGAGACGCTCGATCGCGGAGTCGAACGTCCCGTCCGGGGTGAACGTCCCGATGTGCAGCTCGTAGAGCACGCTGCCCGCCAGCGTCCGGCCGGTCCAGCGTCCATCGGTCCATTCGAACGCGCTGTGGTCATAGATCCGTGATGCCGCGTGCACTCCGTGGGGCTGCCACCGGGATCGGGGGTCGGGTAGCGGCGTGTCCTCCTCATCTAGCCGGAACGCATAGTCGCTTTCTGATCCGGCGTCGTCGACCTGACCGCACCACCAGCCGCCGGCCGTCTGGGTCATCTCGTGTTCGGCGCCGTTCACCACGACCCGTACCCGCTGCCGCAGCGGAGCCCACACCGTGAAGTCCATGAGCACTGATCTTGTCAGGGTTGTGCGGCGTTGTCTGGCCGTGACCACAGCGGCCGTTAGTCCGCCAGCAGCAGAGCGACGGGGTAGCGGGCGAGCAGGCCGGCCAGGGCAACCTCGCTGGACGCCGAGAAGCCGGTGAACACGTCGGTCCAGGAGCCCTCGGGCAGGGGCAGCGCAGTCTCGCCCCAGCCGCCGCTGGCGGTGAGCCCGACGGGTAGCCGGGTAGCGACCGCGACGACACCTCTGCGGGCGAACGCGACGGCGTGTGACGCGGTGGCGCCGGTGGCGCGCAGCGGGGTGTAGCCGGTGAATCGTTCGGGATGGTCACGGCGCGCGCGCAGAACCCGGGACACTATGAGCAGCTTGGCCGCGCCCGAGTCGTCCACGTCGGGCAGCCAGCCGCGGTCGATCCGCGCCAGCAGGTCGGCGCGGGCGGTGAAGTCCACCGGCCGGCGGTTGTCCGGATCCACCAACGACAGGTCCCACAGCTCGCCGCCCTGGTAGGTGTCCGGCACTCCGGGCATCGCCAGTTGCACCAGCACCGCGGATAGCGAGTTCGACCGACCGGGTGCGATGATCCGGCCCGCCACGGTGGCCACTGCTGAGCGCAACCCCCAGTCGTCCAGCGCAGTGTCAGCGACGGCATGCATGGCGGCCTCGAACTGCTTATCTGGGTCAGTCCAGCTGGTGCGGGTCCGCGCCTCCCGCATTGCCTTGTCCAGGTAGGCGTGTAGCCGGTCCGGCGGCAGCGGCCACGCCCCGACCAGGGTCTGCCAGAGGAGGTGCCCCAGCGCCGGGTCGGGCACCGGGGCACCTGCCGCCTCGGACAATTGGGTGAGTCCGCGAACCGCGCCGGCCCACCAGTCCGGCAGCTCGGCGAGCACTGCCAGTCGGGCTCGTACGTCGGCGGAACGCTTTGTGTCGTGGGTGGACAGTGTGGTCATCCCCTGCGGCGCGAGCTCCTCCCGGTGCGCCAAAGCGACGTGGAAGGCGTCGAGGTCGAGCCCGAACCGGCCCGGATCTCCGCCTACCTCATTGAGCGTGATGAATCGAGTCCAGCGGTAGTAGGCGGTGTCCTCGACCCCTTTGGCCATCACCGCCCCGGAGGTCTGCTGGAACCGAACAGCGAGCTCGTCGCTCGGATCCCGCAGCCGCGGTGACAGCGCCGCCAGCGTCAGCCCCAGATCGGGACGGTGCTGCCGGGCAGATGTCAGCGCCTGATCCAGATGCTCGACCCCACAGTCGGGCAGATACGAGCGGTACACCGGGAAGTACGCTAGTACCTCGGCCAGAGCATCGGGTACATCGATCAGGTCGGGGGCCAGGGCGGCCAGGCGATTCAGCTCCGAGCCGAGCATGCCGGTGGCCACGTCGAGCTTGCAATCGTGTACCAGCTGCGCCCAGTCCGTCTGGACCCCGGTCAGTTCGGTATCCAGGGCGGTCAGCGTCGCTTCTCCGGCGGGGTCGACCAGTACTCCGTCGACCTCGCCGAGCGCGTCGTAGCCGGTAGTGCCGGCCACCGGCCACGACGCGGGCAGCTCCTCGCCTGGTTCGAGGATCTTCTCTACCACGATCCAGGCGTCGGGAGCGTGCTGACGGAGCCGGTGCAGGTAGCCGGCGGGATCGGTCAGGCCGTCCGGATGGTCGACGCGCAGGCCGCCGACCTCGCCTTCAGCGACCCAGCGCAACACCTCTCCGTGAGTGGCGTCGAACACCTCCGGATCCTCCACCCGCACTGCCGCGAGGCCGCTGACCGCGAAGAACCGGCGGTAACCCACGTCCGCCCGCCAGGAGACCAGCCGGTAGTGCTGCGCCTCATGCACTTGCTGCGGGGTGCCGCCGGCCGTGTCCGGCGCCAGCGGGAAAGCATGCTCATGGTAGTGGAGCACATCACCATCCAGCCGCAAGTCGGCGAGCGCATCAGCGGAATCTGCCAGGATGGGCAGACGCAGTGGCCAGCCGGTGATGTCGAACCACCGAGTGAAGCGCGACGACGGCCCGTGCCGCAGCACATCCCACCAGGCGGGGTTGGCCTGCGGGTCAGCTACGCCGAGGTGATTGGGCACGATATCCACCACCAGCGCCAACCCGTGCTCACGAGCGGCTGCTACCAATGCGCGCCGGCCGGATTCGCCGCCGATCACATCAGATGTCCGGCGTGGGTCGGCCACGTCATACCCGTGTGCTGATTCCGGCATCGCGGTCAGTAGCGGTGAGGCGTAGACCGAGCCGACGCCCAGCGACGCAAGGTAGGGAACTACCGCAACGGCATCGGCGAAGGTCAGGCAGCAGCCGAACTGCAACCGATACGTCGAGGTTGGAGTCGCCATGGGGATGAGTGTGGTGGCGTCACGCGGGACGCACTAGTTGATCAGTTTCCGCTCCGCCAAGCGGGTGGCGTCGGTGATGAAGCGCATCGGCCCGGTTACCGGGCGACTGCGGCGTCGAGGGCTGCCCGCATCTGGGCGGTTGGCGCGGGGCGACCGGTCATCAGCTCGCACTGGGCAACGGCTTGGTGCAGCAGCACCGCGAGACCGCTGACGGTTGTACAGCCCGCGGTGATCGCGGACCTGGCCAGCGGGGTGGGCCACGGCGTATAGACGACGTCGAGCACCACCGGCCTGCTCACCCACTGCTGACGGCTCAGCGCGTCGGCGGCGCCCGGCGGTAGGGTGGAGATGACGACGTCAGCCTCGGGGATGGCGCCGTCGAGCAAGTCGCCGGAGATGACCGGCGTGACACCGAGCCGATCGGCTGCCGCGCGGAGATCCGTCGTTGCGGCTGAGTTCCGCACCAGCACGGTCGGCGCGGTTTCTCCCAGCTCGCGTAGCGCGGCAAGCGCCGCTTGGGCGGTGCCGCCGGCTCCCAGCACCACCGCGGCGCTGACCCGGTCGACTCCCGCTTCGCGTAGCGCGGCGAGAATACCCGCTACATCGGTGTTCTCAGCCCGATGCGGCGCACCTGGCTGTCCCAATATCAGGGTGTTCGCCGCGCCGACGGCGTGGGCCAGTGCGGATACCTCATCGGCCACGGTCAACGCCACCCGTTTCAGTGGCATCGTCAGAGACAGCCCGGCCCACTCCGAGCCGAGCTGCTCAATGAAGCCGGGCAGCGCCGCCTCGTTGCACTCCACCGCGTCGTAACACCACCCGGTCAGGCCCAGCGCGGTGTAGGCAGCACGGTGCAGCGTCGGCGACAGCGAATGCCTGATGGGTGAGCCCAGCACCGCCGCCCGCCGCTTCGTCGACTCGCTCATCGTCCGTCAGCTACCACAACTCGATCTTCCTCCGCTGTACATCTGCCGTTCACTACGGAGCCAGTATTAAGGAAAGAGCCAACGGCGTGTGCCCGCGGCCTTGCACTAGGCGTTTCCACTCTGTTATTGAGATCTCGGAGGGTAGGTCCGGATCTGCGGTCGGTAGCTGTTACGGCTGCATCGTTGTCCGACACCCGTAGGAGGGTTCCGGATGGAACGTTCGAGCTGGGCGTCGGACGACGTGGACATAGAGCATGCCAGCCCGGCCCGAGTCTACGACTACTACCTCGGCGGCTCACACAATTTCGCCGTGGACCGGCAGATGGCGCGTCAGGCCATGGAGCTGTGGCCGGAGCTGCCCTTGATCATGCAGGCTAATCGGGCGTTCCTGCGTCGCTCGGTGCGCTACCTGGTCAGCCAGGGCATTACCCAATTTCTGGACATCGGATCGGGAATCCCCACCGAGGGCAATGTGCACGAGGTCGCTCAGACTGCCGCACCCGAGGCTCGAGTGGTCTACGTCGACGTGGACCCAGTGGCTGCCGCTCACAGCCGCGCCATCCTGGCCGGAAATCAGTACGCGGACGTCGTCCAGGCTGACCTGCGAGACGTGACGGCGATCTTCGATAACCCACCGGCCAGGAGGCTGCTCGATCCGACCCAGCCGATCGGTGTGCTCATGGTGGCGATGCTGCATTTCGTACCGGATGAGGCTGGTCCGGCGAGCATCGTTGGTCAGTATCGCAAGATGATGCCGCCGGGAAGTCATCTCGTTCTCTCGCACGCCACTCACGAGGGCCGCCCCGATCAGGCCGGCTCGCACACCGACCTCTACCGGCGTGCTGGCGCACCGTTGACCATGCGCTCGCGCCTCGAGGTCGAAACGTTGTTTGACGGGTTCGACCTGGTGGCCCCAGGAGTGGTGTTCCTGCCGCTGTGGCGGCCGGACTCGCCGGCCGACGTTGATGACCATCCCGAGCGGTTCACCGGCTACGCCGCAGTAGGCCGATGCGGATGAATCACGCGGATTGCGAGGCCTTCGCCCAGCGTTGGACCGAGGCGATCGTCGGCACGAGCTACGTGGCGATGGGCCGCCGGATGCTGGCCAGGCACTTGCTTGAGCTCACCCATCAGTTGGTCGAGGGTTTCCTGGCGGCTGAGTTCGACCCGTCGGTGGGGCGCGACGTGGGCGTCGCCATGGTCGAAAAGCATTTCACCGGCACTGAGACCCTCAAAGAGACCCTCGCGCTGATCGCCGAATGGTTGCCGGCTACATCGACTCCCGCTCCGCCAGGAGTCGATGTAGCCGGCCGGGTTGCTCAGCTTGTGGGCAGCCTGGCCGCTGGGTACGCCAGTGCGTTGCGCGAACGCAGCCTCGATGAGCAGGACGCGATCTATCGCGCAGGTTTGCGCGCGCGCCGGCAGGCTGAACAGGCGCTGGCGGCCAGCGAGGCGAAGTTCCGGGCGATGTTCACCGAGGCGAAGCTGGGCATCGGCATCGGTGACCTGGAAGGCAACATCACCGACGCCAATCCTGCACTGCAGGAGATGTTCGGCTACACCCGTGAGGAGTTCACGCGGCTCAATGTCAGCTCGATGGTCCACCCAGAAGACGCCGCCAGCGTGTGGGAAGTGTACGGGGAGCTGGTTCGCGGTGAACGCGACCACTTCCGAATGGAGAAGCGCTTCAACCGTCGCGACGGCGGTGAGATCTGGACTGATCTGACGGTGTCACTGGTTCGCGACGAGGGCGGCGCGCCCACTTACCAGGTGGCGCTGCTGGAGGACGTGTCCGAACGGCGTCGCCTGCAGGCGAAATTGCAGTACCAGGCTTACCACGACCCACTGACCGCGCTGGCCAACCGGCAGATGGTCACCGAACGGCTGGATCAGGTATTCGCTGGGCCGGCGAGCCAACGCCGGGTCGGACTTTGCTTCCTGGATCTTGATGGGTTCAAGGTGGTCAACGACAGCCTCGGTCATGACGTCGGCGACCAGTTGCTGAAGACTGTCGCGTCCCGGCTGACCCGTTGCTGCGGTCCCGGCCAGCTGGTAGCCCGGATGGGCGGGGACGAATTCCTGATCATCGTTGAGGACACCGGTGGCGAAGCGGACATGGCCGTACTAGCCGATAGAATCCTGTCCGCCTTGGCGGCGCCAGTCCGAGTCGGCGGTCACGCGCTGACCGTGCGAACGAGCATCGGCGTCGTCGAGCGGCCGGTGGCCGACACTAACCCGGCCGACCTCATTCAGGCCGCTGACATCACCATGTACCAAGCGAAAGCTGGCGGTAAAGGGCGCTACGCGATGTTCGACCAGCATCGAAACGCTAGCGAGGTCGCCGACTTCACACTGTCCGCAACGATGGTGGCCGCGGTGGCGCGCGGCGAGTTCTTTGTTGTGTACCAGCCACTGGTCGATCTGGGGCAAGGCACCCTACGGGCGGTCGAGGCGCTGGTGCGCTGGCGACACCCGACTCTCGGCGTGCTCGGGCCCGAACGTTTCATTCGCCTCGCCGAGGAATCCGGATCGATCGTTCAGCTCGGGCATTGGGTCTTGGCCCGGGCGTGTGAGCAGGCCAAAGCCTGGCGTGACGCGTTCGGTGATGCGGCGCCGTTGGTCAGCGTCAACCTCGCGCCCCGGCAGCTGCACGAGCCGAGCCTGGTGGCCGACGTAATACAGGTTCTCGCCGACAATGAGCTCGACCCGTCCAGACTCCAGCTAGAGCTCACCGAGCAGTCACTGCTGGGCGACGACGCGGGTCCGCTCACGATGCTGACCAAGCTGCACGGTATGGGAGTACGTATCGCCCTTGATGACTTCGGCGACGGTTATTGGAACCTTCCGGATCTGCGCCGGCTACCACTGCGTGAACTCAAGCTGGCCGGCTCATTCGCCGCAGGGCTGCAATCCCCCTGCAATAGGGTGGACCAGCGGATCGTGCGGGCACTGGTCGATCTGGCACACGCACTGGACCTGACCGTCACCGCAGAGGGTGTCGAGACCCTCGCGCAGTGTGAGCGTTTCCAGGCGGCGGGGTGCGACACGGGTCAGGGGGCATGGTTCGGCCTACCGGGCGCTGCTGAGCAAATTGATGCTTTACTGCGGGGCGCCCATCCGCTGTGCCATCGCGAAGCACTCTGACTGTGGCGCTGCTCGCTCACCGCGCGGCTGACTAATCCTCGTTCCCGCTCTGCTACCCGGCGCACGTGATGGGCGCGACCCGGGCTGGGCGCAACCGAACCCTCGCACAGGCGTCTGGTTCATAGCAGGCCGATCAGGCGCGCGCGGCATATGGTTGCATAGCGTTGACGGTTGTTCGCGCTACGTGTTCACTCACACAGTGCGTCCTGACGCGCCAAACAAAGGGAGGGTTCATGAGTCGACGGGGTTTGCTGACCGGTCTGCTGGTCAGCGGGCTGATCGCGGGAGGCACGCTGGCTGCCATGCCGGCGAGTGCGGAACCGGCGCTTGTCCCGCTGTCGCCGTCGTTGGTCGGGCAGCTGCTCTCGGCGACCACCGGCGCAATGCCGGTGATGGTGCATGGCGTGACGCTCGCGGACGCTGAGCGGGCAGTCGCTGCCACCGGAATGCACCGGGTCACCGCGTTTCGCAAAATCGGCGTGGTGG
>JAICSB010000480.1 GCA_025937115.1 Pseudonocardiaceae bacterium
ACTGGCACTCCCCGCGGTGGAACTACGCGATGACTTTCTTCGAGGACACGACCGAGCGGCTAGAACAGCAGATGACGTTCTTCGACCGCACCTCACTTGGTGAAGCCATCGCGGCCGCGTCACGCAGTACCGGGGCGCAGCCAGCCGAGCTCGGTTTCACAGACCGGTCCATCCTCGTGGGCCGGCACACCGCCACCAGGGCGTTCAATCCCGCGATCCCGCCGTACCGGACGCTGGTCAACGATTTGGCGCGTGATCCGTCGAGCGTGTCGCTACCCGAGCTGTACTTCGAGCCGCCGACGGCGGGCGCGCCACCGGAGATCCTGCACTTCTTCCGGGCCCTCGCCGGGAGCTGGAACGAGCTGCTCGATCAGGCTGCGACCGGTTCCGGAAAGCGGATGCGCGCCCTGGCGTCGGCGCTGTTGCGGTGTGAGACGCGGGAGCAGCGCGGCCTTGGTGTCGGCCATTCGCTGACTGCGACCGTGATCATCGATGCGTCCTGACGTCGGTTCCGAAGCCGCAGGGGCGCTGCGGATCCGGGCCGAGGCCGCGTTGTTCGACCTCGACGGTGTCCTGGTCGACTCGATGCCGATCATCCGCTCCATTTTCGAGGACTGGGCTCGGTCGTGCGGGCTCGACCCGGCGCACGTCGTGCAGACCGTGCACGGGCGTCCCACCAGCCAGGCTCTCGCCGACCTCGTCCCGGCCGCGGAGGTGGCCGCTCACCTCGCCTACCTGACCGCCGAGGAGATCAGGCGTTCTACCGAGATGGTCTGCCTGCCAGGAGCCAAGGAACTGCTGACCGGGTTGCGCCCCGGCCGCTGGGCGGTGGTGACCTCGGGAGCGCGTGCCGTTGCGCGGGCGCGCCTTGCGTCGACCGGCCTTCCGTGGCCCCAGGTGCTGGTGACCGCCGACGACGTCGAACGAGGCAAGCCCGCCCCCGACTGTTACCTGCTGGCGGCCACCCGGCTCGGCATCGGGCCCGCGGGATGTGTGGTGGTCGAGGACGCGCCGGCCGGCGTCCGCGCTGCGCTCGCGGCGGGAATGCGCTGCATCGGCGTTGGTAGCCGGCTCGCCGGGCTGCTGCCGGAAACGACGGTCAACTCGCCGGCCGAGATCCAGCTTGAGCTGTGAACGGCCGGGTCGAACCGTGGCCGGATTATCACCGTCCCGACCTGGGGAGGGGCTCGATGCATGAAATTATCGTTCGTGTGGAGGCTATAGCCTCATCGCCGTACCAGCGCTCTCAAGATCGTCAATAGTGAGCGGTAACCGTGCAGAATCGCGCGGCCATCACTCGGTTTCGGCGATCCTTACAGGTCGTTGGGGGCGAACGCTCAGGACTGGACGGCGACCCGTGCTGAAGGGATAGGCGTGAGCCGAAGCTCGTACCAGTGGCAGCGCCGGACGCCGTCTCTCGAAGGCTTGGCGCAGGCATGGCGGAGGAACGGGTCAGCGCAACTCGCCGGCGCACAGGGCGGTAGTGAAGGCGGCCCAAGCCTGTGGACAGACGGTCAGGACGCCGCCGGTGGGGTGCTTGGAGTCGCGCACCGCAACGGCGCCAGCGGTGACGGCGACCTCGACGCAGTTGGCCTGGTCGCTGCTGTGGCTGCTCTTTCGCCAGCGGGCACCGCTGAGGTCCAGCGCAGGCATCCCGGGCTCCTCTCCAGTACTCATGTGGCCCTGCGCGATCCGCCGGTTCAGCGGAGCTCGGTGGCGATCTGGGTGATCAGCTCGGTCGTTGCAGCGGGTGCAAGGGCTGCCTGCAGGATATTCCCCAGCGCCACCCGGTAGCCCGCCAGATCGGCCTCTTCCTCCAGAAACAGCACGGTACTGTGATTCTCCAGGTAGACCAGCGCTGTTTCCTCGGCGAACTCCAGGATTACGAACGGCCCGCGTAGCCCGGCGTGTGCGCCAGCGGCTAGCGGCACCACACGCAGCGTTACGTGCGGTTGTTCGGCTGCGCCGAGCAGGTGGTGCAGCTGACGGTGCATCACTCCTGGCTCGCCGACCGGGCGGCGCAGTGCACCTTCATCCACCACTGCGAAAAACTGCGGGGCGCTGACCCGGGTCAGCACTGCCTGGCGGGCCATCCGGGCGGCCACCAAATTGTCCAGCTCGGCTTCGGATACGGTTGGTGCGACGCCTTGAATGATCGCTCGCGTGTATTCCGCGGTCTGTAGCAGCCCGGGCACGAAGAGCGCCTCGTAGTTCTGTACCCGGGTGGCCTTGGCCTCGAAGTCGATCAGGCTGCGCCACAACTGGGGTAGCCCGGGCTGGCGGGTCCACCAGCCGCGTTCCTCCGAACGCCGTACCAGGTCGAGCAGCTCGTCGCGGGTGGATGCGGGCACCTGATACAGCCCCAGCAGCGCGGCGACGTCCTCGATCTGCAGGCCGCTGTTGCCGGTCTCGATCCGGCTGATCTTGCTGGGCGACATGCCCATGCGCTTGGCCACTTCCGCGCCGGACAGACCCGCCTGCTCACGCAGCACGCGCAGCTCGGCGGCAACCTGGCGGGACCGGACGGAGGTGTGCGGGTTACCGGGCATGGCGCGAACTATGCTGCCACCATCGACCCAAGCCAATCACCTGATCAGGTCATTGCTTGCAACACTTGCAATATCTGACAGTTCGGGTATGAACCCAGTGAAGAGCAACCTGGTGGACATCGAACGTCGGATCATGAGTGAGGCCGTGGTCGAGAAGACTTGGCAGGTCCCAGCGCACAGCGGAAAGGGGCCGGTCACTATTACGTTGCGGATGCCGGAAGTGACAATCACCGACTCGCAGGGTCGGCATATTGTGATCTCGCCCGAGCAGGCCGACATCCTGAGCGCCAAGGTGGGTGACATCGCCTGCTGGTTGGAAGACATCGCCGACGCCACGGGCGGCTGAGCCGCGGCGGACCAGTGCGGCAGGCTGTACTGGCAGGCCGCTACTACCCTGCGGTGTCGGAGTGCCTGAGCTGCATCTGCGGCCCCAAGCAGAGAAGGACCTCCGCCGGATGGGCCCGGGGCCGGAGCGTGCACGCATCCTGGCCGGGCTCCGCCGGCTCGGCGATGATGCGTCCAACCTTGACATCAAAGCCATCGTCGGAGCCCCGGGGTGGCGCCGGCTGCGCATCGGCACCTATCGCGTCTGTTACCGCTCGGCGCCCCCGCGATGAGCTGATCATCACTTGGCCGAGCGCTGCGAGCCCATTCTTGCCTCTGCCAGCTGCCTGATGC
>JAICSB010000678.1 GCA_025937115.1 Pseudonocardiaceae bacterium
GACGTCGGACTCCCGGGCGTTGACCGTGTGCGTCGCGCCGAAGTCGGTGGCCCACCGTAGTTTGCCGGGGTCGACGTCGATGCCGATGATCGTGGTCGCACCCGCTAGCGCGGCCCCGGCGATGGCCGCATTGCCGACGCCTCCGCAGCCGATCACCGCCACCGAGTCGCCGCGGGTGACGCCGCCGGTGTTGATCGCCGCGCCGAGCCCGGCCATCACTCCGCAGCCGAGCAGCCCGGCGATCTCGGGCGCGATCGTCGGGCTGACCTTGGTGCACTGGCCGCTGTGCACCAAGGTCTTCTCCACGAACGCGCCGATGCCCAACGCGGGCGTCAGTGCGGTGCCGTCGGACAAGGTCATCGGCTGGGCGGCGTTGTGGGTGTCGAAGCAGTACCAGGGTTTGCCTCGCCGGCACGCTCGGCAGCGTCCGCATACCGCTCGCCAGTTGAGGATGACGAAGTCACCGGGCGCCACGGCGTCGACCCCGTCACCGACGGCTTCCACCACGCCGGCGGCCTCGTGGCCCAGGAGGAAGGGGAACTCGTCGTTGATGCCGCCTTGCCGGTAGTGCAGGTCGGTGCGGCACACGCCGCACGCCTGCACCGCGACCAATGCCTCACCCGGGCCAGGGTCGGGGACCAGCACCGTTTCTACCGTGACCGGTGCACCCTTGCTCAGCGCCACCACGCCACGGACCTCGTGGATCACGGCGACCTCCGTGCTCAGCGCGCCCTGCGTGCCCGGCGCTTGGCGGCGATCCTCTTAGCGATCTTCCTCGCGCGCTTGCTCCGTTTGCCGCGGGGAGCGGTGACCGCCAGTAGCAGCCCACCGAGCAGGCCGCAGTTGGACAAGAAACGCTCTTGGCGGCCCTTGCGGGCGTCCGGGGAACCGCCGGAGCCGAATGGCTGCTCGGCCAGGGTGGTCGGGATGAGGTCTACGGCGAGGACCGTCGCGGCGAGCCGCGGAGCCCACCCCAGACCCATCAGCAACCCAGCGGCAATCTTCGTAGCAGCACCTGCTTGTACGACCAACGCGGGGCTGACGGGCGCGGGCAGTATTCCCTGCCCCTTAGCCAGCAGCGGGGTGACCGCCTCGATCTTTGGCTTCGGGTTCATCAGGGTTTCCACACCATTGGCGACGGACACGGCGGCAAGCAGCGGACGGGCAACGCGGCTAAGCAACACGGCGGCTCCTCTCTGAGCTGTTCGCTTTCGCACCGTAGTCGCTCTGCGCCGTCAGAAGCGTGAAGCCACCCATCCGGGGCACGTCGGGTGGCAGGGATGCCTGACACCTGACACGGTTGTCCACTCACGAGGCTGGAGGGCGAGCGTGGCGCAACCCCGGGATCCTGTCGTGGACCTACGGCGGATCGCCTTTCTGCTCGAGCGCGCCGCCGCGCAGACCTACCGGGTTCGGGCCTTCCGGACGGCCGCGTCGGTGCTGTCGGCGCGCGACGACGTGGCCCAGCGCGCCAGCGCCGGCACCCTGACCGCATTAAGGGGCGTCGGTGAGGTCACGGCCCGCTGCGTCACCGAATCCCTCGCCGGGCAGGAGCCGGAATACCTGCATCGGCTGGAGACGGAGCAGACCGGCGCACCTGATGCGAGTGCGGCCGGTGCGGCGCTGCGGGCGGCACTGCGCGGCGACTGCCACACGCATTCCGACTGGTCCGACGGCGGCTCACCCATTGAGGAGATGGCGGTCACCGCCCGTGACCTCGGCCACCAATACCTTGTCCTGACCGACCATTCACCGCGCCTCACCGTGGCCAACGGGCTATCACCGGAGCGGCTACGCCACCAGCTGGAGGTCGTCGCCGGGTGCAACGAGACGCTCGCCCCGTTTCGCATCCTCACCGGGATCGAGGTCGACATTCTCGCCGACGGTGCGCTGGATCAGACCGAAGAGTTACTCGCACTACTAGATGTTGTCGTCGCCTCAGTGCACTCGCAGCTGCGGATGCCGGCCGCGGAGATGACCAAGCGGATGCTCCGGGCGGTGGCCAACCCGCACGTCGACGTGCTCGGGCACTGCACCGGCCGGTTGGTCGCTGGTTCTCGGCAACGCTCCGAGTC
>JAICSB010000216.1 GCA_025937115.1 Pseudonocardiaceae bacterium
ACCAGCTACACCCCGGTGCAGCTCGGCCGGATCTACCGGTTTCCCCCGGGCACCGACGGCGCCGGCCACACGATCTCCATCATCGAGTTGGGTGGCGGGTTCACCCAGGCTGACCTCGACACCTATTTCGCCGGGCTGGATATCAGTGCGCCGGTGGTGACCGCGGTAGGTGTCGACGGCGGCGCGAACACCCCGGAGCACGATCCCAACGGCGCCGACGGCGAGGTGCTGCTCGACATCGAGGTCGCCGGGGCGCTCGCCCCGGCCGCCGCCATCGTCGTCTACTTCGCCCCCAACACCGACGCCGGATTCGTCGACGCGGTGTCAGCCGCCGCGCACGCCACGCCGACCCCCACCGCGATCAGCATCAGTTGGGGGCAAAGCGAGGACGCCTGGACCGGGCAAGCCCGCACTGCCTTCGACCAGGCGCTCGCCGACGCGGCGCTGCTCGGCGTGACAGTGACCGTGGCTGCCGGCGACGACGGCAGCACCGACGGCGGTAGCGACGCGCGCGCCCACGTCGACTTCCCCGCGTCCAGCCCGCACGCGCTGGCCTGCGGCGGCACCCGGCTGGACGCGGACCCGACCACCGGCCAGGTGCGCGCGGAGACCGTGTGGAACAACGGCACCGGTCGCGGGGCCACCGGTGGCGGGGTTAGTGACGCGTTCGACCAGCCCAGCTGGCAGGCCGGAGCTGGGGTGCCCGCGCGTGGCGGTAAGCCCGGCCGTGGCGTCCCGGACGTCGCGGCCGTCGCCGACCCGCAGACCGGCTACCAGGTGCGGGTCGATGGCACCGACATCGTCGTCGGCGGCACCAGCGCGGTGGCGCCACTGTGGGCGGCCCTGGCGACCCGGCTGGCCCAGGCAACAGGGCGACCGCTCGGCCTGCTGGCGCCGGCGCTGTACCGGTGTGTGCCGGCAGGTACCGCGGCAACCGGCTTTCGGGACATCACCAGTGGCAACAACGGCGCGTACTCCGCCGGTCCGGGCTGGGATCCCTGCACCGGGCTCGGCGTGCCCGACGGCACTGCCTTGCTCACCGCGCTGCGCCAGCGCCGCGCCGCCGCGAATTAAGGCCGCCTCAAGTGACCACCAAAACTGAGCCGTCACCGTGCGTATTCGCACGGTGACGGCTCACTGTCGATGATCAAGCTGCGGGGACAGCGGACCGGGTTATCCGTGGCCCCGCGCAAGCGTTAGTAGTAGTGCCGTCGACCCGCAATCGGGCGTCCGACGGCGCCGAGCAGCTCCAGGATCACTCCGACCACTATCAAGATGATCCCGAGCGTAACCAGGATCGGGATCCCGATCAGCCAGCCAACCACCAGCAAGATGATGCCGAGAACAATCATGATGTCCTCCTCCGGAGTCTTCCCGAGGACGTTACGACACAGTCACCGGGTTGGCGCGGGATAACGGTCCATAATGGACGATACTCGGACAGTAAGCGACAATCGATGGGCCGAACGGGGTAGGCCGGGTAGCCCACCCGGGCAGTACGCAGACTAGGAACAAACTGTCCGGCTCTGGCGGCAGCCCCATGGAAGCGATGTGACATGGTGGGACGGTGGCGCTGACCGGCCTGGGGTGGCGGCGGGCGGCCGTGGTGGTCGTCGGGCTCGCCGCAGCCGGGCTGGCTGCGCGGGTGCTGTTCGACAGCAGCGACGAGCTGCTCACCGCCGCTGACACCTTGACCTCGGTCCGGGTGTGGTGGGTAGTGGCGGCCGTCCTCGTTGAGGTGGTGTCCTACGCGGCGCGGGGAGCCGCGAGCGCGGTGGTGCTGCGCCGCGGAGGTGCCGTGGTCGGGACGATGACGATGGCAGCGGCCACCTTGGCCGGTGATGCCGCTGCGTACTGCCTGCCGTTCGGATTCGCCGCCTCGGGCGTGGTGATGGTCGGAGTGTTGCGCCGCCGCCACGTGAGTGCGGCGCTGGCCGGTTGGATGTTCGCGGTGTCGTCGGTGTTCTACGTCGCTTCCATCACGGCGCTGACCATCGTCGCGGTCCAGATTCCTGGCGGCGACAACCCGATTTCGGGCTTGCAGACGATCAGTGTCGTGTTGCTGATCGTGCTGGCCCTGGTCGGCGCTGGCTACGCGCTGCTGCGCCGCCCCGCGGTCCGGGGCCGGCTCGTTCGGGCACTGCCCAGCATCGTCCGGCCGTCGCGCCGCCTCCGGCCGACCGCTTCGACCCTGCGAACACGTCTCAGCCGTTATGTTTCGACCCTGCGAACGCGTCTCAGGCCCTATGCCTCGACCCTGCGAGCAGGTCTCAGGGCCTGGGCGCGTCAACTGCGTACCGTCCGGCTGACCCCGGTCGCGGGGGTTGCAGCATTCATCCTGATGACGGTGTCCTGGCTGACCGACGTTGCGGTACTGGCGCTGGCGTTCGTGGCATTGCACAGCACTCCGCCGTGGACCGGATTGTTGCTGGCCTACTGCGCCGGGCAGATTGCGGCGAGTATGCCGGTGACCCCTGGTGGGATTGGGGTCGTGGAGGGCAGCATCACGCTGGCGCTGGTCGCCTTCGGCGGCGCCGAGACCATCACGCTGGCCGCTGTGCTGCTCTACCGGCTGATCGCCTACTGGGGTTGCATTCCGGCGGGCGGGCTGGCGTGGCTGGTGTTGCGGGGGACCTCCCGCAGCCCTGCGAAGCTGGCCGTCACCCAGCTAGACCCGGTGGTCACCGGGGTCGCTGAAGTGGAATCGACATCATGAGTATCTGCCCATGGTGGCGCTGCGCCGCGGTGTCCAGTGTCGCTATCGCGTTGGCCGTGACAGCGGCCTGCTCGGGACCGCGCAGCGGAGCCTCGGTCACCGGCGACGTCTCCGGCTGCGCGGCGGTGCTGCCGTTAGCGCGCCACGTCGTTCACGATGAAGGCACGCTGACCAAGATCAAGCACATCAGCAAGGCTGACGCCGACGCGCTCAGCAGAAAGCTGGGTGCCACGCCACCCGCGCCACTTCGACCGCATACCAGGTCACCGCGCCCGCTGCGTCCAGGCAAGTCCAGCTGGCCGAAGGCCTGCCTGGTGGTCTACCACGGTAACTACCCGTCGGGAACGATCGTCGGGGCCAGTCCACCCGCGGTTGCCGGACAGTATGCCCTGATCGTGCTCCGCGTCCGGCACCCGTCAGTCGACCGCGTCCTGGTCACCAACACGCTGCCCGCCGGCCTGTAACCCCTGACCACCACGATCGAGGTGCTAGCGGTAACACCAATCAGGTCAGGCCGCCAGAGCCTGCTCCCAGTGGACCTGCGCCGATTCGGCACCGCTGGCGAGCAGCCGATCGAAAAGAACATCTAGCCTTTTGGCGACATCCATCGTCAGCCATACCTGGCCACACGCGGCGCAGACCTCGACGGGAACGCCCAAGACCAGCGCCGTCCGGCCATCTCGCTCCGCGAGCCGCGCACGACGCGTTGGGAGCCGCTCGCCGTTGTCACAGTCCTCGCATCGCATTAGCGCCTCCGCCGGCGGTAGTCGCGGCTCCATCGGTCAGGGTCCGGCTCGTACACAGTGACGATACGCTCTTCGCCGCGTCGGGCGTCCACGATGACAACGACATGCAGCGGACGCCGCCAGTCGATCACTAGGACGAGTTCCTTGAGCTGGCCGTGCGCGGCCTCGCGTTCCTCGATGACCTCCCTGGCGCCGAGTAGCTGCTCGAACTCAGCCAATCCCATGTCGATTGAGCGAATCTTGTCGAAGACGTGCTCGGTCAGCACTACCGGAAAGGTGAGCACCTTCCGCCTCGTCCACTGTGGCTCCATCTATCTACCAACGGTGAGCCACGCAAGCATCTGCCGCAGCCGATGTACGCGCAGCGGAGCGCTAGCTGGGTCGTCAATCAACTCTTGGATTCGCTCCTCTGCCCACTGCTTTACCCCAGCGTTCAGGAGATCGTCGACCAGTCCGACATCATCTTCGATGGCGTAGCCTTGCCATTCGAGCAGGTGGGACCAGACCAAGCGGGCTAGGTCCAGCTGTCCGACGGCCGCAAGCCTGGAGGCAACTTGTCTGCGCTGATAAAAATCCAGTTCAGGACGCGTCCAGGCGGCTTCCGCGATGGAATGCGCGACCGTCTCGCCCTCAACGAACAGCAGCGCCGTCAGCGCATCACGAAGCTCCTTGCCATCGGTTCGGGGATGGGCGAGAAGCTTTTGGGCGCACAAGACGCAGGCCCGTTCGACGTCCACGTCAGTGGGCTCAAGCGCCCTCATAACACCGTCAAGCCAAGCCGGCAATGGCTGTTGCTCCGCCAAGAGGGTCAGCTTCGGAACTGCGGCCGCTCGGTCGGCCTTGAGTAGGACCGAAGCGGCCTTCTCGTGTTCCTGCCGACGGCCGCGCCGCGAGCGGAGCGCGCGTTCGGCCAACTCGGTTGCGGCGGCCTGCTCTCCTGCGTCCAGGAGATACTGAGCGCTCCACACTTGATCGAAAATGTCGAGAGCGGCGCCGCGGTCGATCGCGTTGAGGATGGGTTCTCCTGCCGACTCCACAGCCAGCCAAGCCTCGATGAGGCTGTGTGCACCAAAGCGGCTGGGAACCCAGTGCTCAAGTAACGCGCGGACTCGAGAGATCACCTTCGCTTCGGGATAGGCGGCGAGATGCGTGAGCATCTTGGCCGCATACCACACAAGTTCGTCGCTAGACCAGCGGTCCACCGCGAGGAGTATCCGTGGGACAGCCGCCTCTCCACACCCCGCCAGAGGCACCACTGGCTCAGTGATTGGTGGGTCGACCGCACTGTCATCCCTCAGCCACAGCCGGGACAGGGTGCGCGCCAGGTGGCTGCTCATGGTCGATTTGCCGGCGCCGGGCTCGCCGGTGACCAGTAGGTGGCTGTGCTGTTCAAGAGCGTCCCACACCGACATCGTCCGCCGTGGGCCAGCAGATAAGGTGGATTCCTCGGCGCTGGGTCTACCTGTGGCGACAGGTTTGTCAGCTGCCGGCTCCTCTCGTTCGCCTCGGTCGGTTGCCACCCGGGCCCGTATCTGTTGCCGGACGTAGACGCTCGACAGGGTCGGCTCCCGAACAGCGAGTAGCTCGTAGGGAAGGCGCTCGACCGAGTCGCATTGGGTCTCCAGCAGATCACGTAGAGCCAGGGCAGGCCTCGGGAGCTTGGTCCACGAGGTAGTACGAGACGCTTCAGCGCGTTCGGTAGCGATGATCGCGCGGTCACGCGCCTCCCTGGCGCGTCCAGATCGGTATGACGTGCGTGGGGTCGCGCTTCAGCGCGACGGCCAGCGACTGGGTGTATTCCAGTGTGAGGAGCCGCGTCGCAGTGAAGACCCCATAGACCTTGTTTTTCTCGAACGGCCCCCGCCGGAGAAACTCGTGGACGCTGCCGCAGCCGGCGTCGGCGAGGGCCTGGCGGAACCACGAGGCAAGCTCTTCAAGCTCCGGATACCGCTGCTGTATGCCCTTGGAAGGCCGGCCGCCAGCCATTTAGCCCCTTGCCGCGTCTAGTTTCCCGGAGTTTCCCCACTGTAGAGGGGAACGCGACGCCCGGAGCACTGTGGATCCGTTGACGTGCACGATCCAGGAAGAGGGGCTGCCATGGGACAGTTCGTTGGCTTGACCGCTGGTCGCCCGCTGCTGACACTGGCTGCGCTGGTGGTCGTCGCAGTCTGCGGCGTCCTTCATGTTTGGATAACCCACCGCACAAGGGTCCGGCACGAGGTGGAGGCCACCCGGCGGGTGCAGCTCGCGGTCGACGGCACTAACTCCACTGACCGCGCCGCCGTGGTACGTGCCTACGCCAAACTTGAGGCAGCTGCCCATCCGGCATCGCGCTTGCGGCGACCGCCGCTCAACCAGCAGGGCCCGACATAGCGGGTTGTGATGAGCGCTTAGACCTCGTCTTTGGGTCGGCGGTCGACGAAGAAGCGCGGCTGTTGCTCGTCGCCATCGCCGAGCATCTCGACGTCGAGCTGTTGTTCGTGGAGGTCGTAGACCACGCTGACGGCCAGGAACACCTTGGCGCCGACGGGGGTGTCGAGC
>JAICSB010000707.1 GCA_025937115.1 Pseudonocardiaceae bacterium
GGCCGACCGGCAGCTCGGACGTTATCGTCCACACGTCCTGGAGCTCGAAAGCAGTCACCACCAGCAGCTCGGTAGCGCGACGCTTGGCCTCGTCGAAGGCGAACTGCAACGCTGCCAGGCTGCCCGCTGACCCGTCGACGCCGACGACCACGCGTCCGCTTTCACTCGATCCGCTCATGTGCTTCCTCCTTGGGCGGCAACAACCACTGGTGCGTACACCGTGTCCGAACCAGTGTTGTGACACCACGGCCCCAGGGCTGCGGCCGCTGGGTCCCAAGTCCCGGCAGTGGGAGCGCTGAAGGGCATTGAAATCGTTAAGCTGCACACCTCGCCGGCATCGCTGAAACTGGCAGGAACGGTGTCGCCAGACATTCCTCCCACAGTCGCATTGGCGCGGGCCTTCGGGCTCTGACAACGGTGCCGTCCTACCCTGCCTACCTCCGCGACTATCGCGCACGATGGAAGGCAGGCGAACCGCTTTCACAGACCGGAGGAGCATTGATGACACCCTCTGTGTCAACCCCAGCCGGTTCCGGTGGGTTGTGGTTGCGTGTGCGGTGGCCGCGGTTGTACGGCCCGGCCCCCCACGCGTCAAGGACGCTGCGCGCCCCTGCGGGGCCGGCTGCGCCGGTCTTTGACCCGTGGGTCCCTACCGGGCCTGGGCGGGGTGGCACTGCGGGCAGGGTGGTGCCCTGCCCGCTTGGACGCGGCCACCGCGGTGGTCGGGTTGCGGTGGGTTGTGGGTCAGGCCGCGGATGGTTCAGTGAGTTTGGCGGCGTTGCTGTGGCGGGTGGGGTCGTAGCTGACGCCGTCGTGCCAGCAGCGGTAGATGACCCGGATCCAGGCGCGGGCCAGGACGCGGATCGCGTGTGGATGGTCGTGGCCGCGGGCCAGGGCGTCGGTGTAGACCTTCGCGGCCCAGGGGCTGGCGTGGCGGCTGTTGTCGGCGAAGGTCGAGATGGCCTTGCGGAAGCGTTTGTTGCAGGCCCACCGGAAGTGCACCGCGCGGTGCTTGCCGGACTGGGTGGTCACCGGGGTCATCCCGGCGAGCGCGGCGACGGAGTCCGGGCCGTCGTAAGCTTGCCGGGAGTCGCCCCACTCGGCGAGCATCTGGGCGGCGTTGATCTGACCCGACCGTGGCAGCGACGTGAAGATCGCGGCGTCCGGATGCTCCCCGAGGTGGGCGGTGACCGACCGGTCGAGGTTTTTGCGGGCGGCACCGAGTGCTCGCAGGACGGTGACCAGGGCACCGACGGCGTCACCGATGGCCTCGGTGAGGGTGTGGTCGGTGGTGCCGGCCGGTGCGGCCTGCAACCGGGCCAGGAGCTCGGCGGCGGGGCGTCGGCCGGAGTAGCCGTGTTTGACACAGAAGGCGTGCACGCGTTTCTCACCGAGGTGTTGCGCGTCGGCCGCGGTCGGGTAGCGGGTGAGGAAGTCCAGCGCGATCGGCGACGCGATCTCGGCGAAGATCGCTTTGGCGCCCGGCCAGTGCGCGTCGAGCAGCGCGGCGAGTTGGTTGGTCGCCGCAACCCGCATCTCGACGATGTCATCGCGCGTGCGGACCACGGTGCGCAGCGCCTTGGTGGGCGCCGAGTACGGCGTGGCGGGTCGCACCCGGTGGGAACGCAACCGCAGATACTCGGCGATCACCGCCGCGTCACCGGCATCGGATTTAGCACCCGAGAGCACCTCACCGTCGCGCCACGTCTTGATCGCGTTCGGGCTCACCGGCACCACTGGGTGCCCGGCCTCAAGCAGGGCATCGACCAATCGCCCATCAGGACGTTCGATCCCGACCGGCACGTCACCACGGTCACCGGCCAGCAGGCCCAGGCGACCCAGCAGATCGGCGAAACCCTCCGCGCTGTGCGTAATCGTAAACGCGCCCTTGACCTTGCCAGAGCCGTCGAGAACACACACTGCGTGCGACTGA
>JAICSB010000621.1 GCA_025937115.1 Pseudonocardiaceae bacterium
ATCAGGTTGCTGCCGAGGGTGTTCAGCATCCCGGTCAGGATCGCGGTGCTCAGCAACAGGTACATGATCTTGTCGGTGGTGGTGGTGGCCTTGCGTACCGCCGTCACGGTGAACCGCCGGTACAGCAGGATCGCTAGTCCGGCGACCGTGGCCAGGCCGGACAGCGTGCCGAAGGACACCGACATCAGGTGGTAGGCATGCTCCGACACGCCCACCGCCGCAGTCCAGCTGGCAGGAATGCCGATGCCTAGCACGTGGCCGCCGAGTACCGCCAGCAGCCCGAAGTGGAACAACGGGCTGCCCAACCGAAGCAGGCGGCCTTCGTGGGACTGGGAGGATCGGGTGGTCCAGCCGAACTGGTCGTGCCGGTAGCGCCAGATGTGGCCGACCACGAACGAGGTGAACGCCACATACGGCAAAGTCAGCCACAACAAGGTGGTCACCGGCGTCCTCCCTGCTGATCTTGCAGCGCCGGGTCCATGGCGAAGGGCTCCAGGCCCACTTCTTCCTCCGGCGGCCCTTGCGCGGCCAGCTCGGCGACCCTGCGCCGGTCGGCGACGTTGAGCTCCGGCAGGGTGGCGCACACCGCGTCGAGCACTGTGCGGTAGGGCGATTCACTGTCCTGCAGGGACAGCCGCAAAAGCTCCACCACCGGCCGGTACTCCATCAGCAGCCGCCGGCCGACGATCGGGTCGACGGTCGCGGCGAACTCCAGCACCACCGTCAGATGATCTGGCAATTCGTGCTCGCCCAGTTCGACCCCCGCCGCGCGGTAGGCGTGCTTGAACCGCAGCAGCGCCATGCCCCGTTTGCGGGTGTCACCGAAGGCGTAGTAACTCAGGTGCAGGCAGTTGCGCCGGCGCAGGTCGAAGGTCTCCACGTAGTAGGCGGCCAGCTCAATCGGCGGTGTCTGGCGCGCGTGGTCGAGGAACGACACCAGAGCGGGCCCGGCCGGCGCGGACAATGAGCGAGCTCCGGCGTGCAACTCGTCGAGCATGTCCAAGGTCTGCTGCGTCGGGTAGTCCAGCAACAAAGCGGCGATCCGCCACGCCAGGCGGTGATGCATCTCGTCATCGGGGACACGACACGTGTCGGCTTTCCGGCGGCCCAGCCAGACCGGGCTCATCGGATCGGCTCCGCCGCAGACTCTGGTTCCGTCGCTGCCTCATTCGCTGCACCATCGCCGGCACCGTTGGTGTGCGGCCGATGAGCTGGCGCAGCGGCGAACAGACCGTTGGTGGACTTGCCATCCCAGTTGAGCAGATTGATCCGGCGCTCTTTGTCCGCCGGCGCCGCTACACCGTTGCCGTCGGCCGGCTGCTGGGTCAGGTGGAACTTGTCATACATGACGTCGAAGGCGGTCATGCCTGGGCCGCCATCAGACTCCAGGCTGCATCCGGTGGCCAGGGCGTCCAGCCGGTGGGCGTCGGAGCCGGCCGCGCTGGGGATGACGTATCGGTGCTCGTACTTGGCGATGGCGAGCAGCCGGTACATCGCCTCGATCTCGTCGGTGGTCAGGCGCACCGATTCGGCGATGTCCGGGTCGGCTGGCTCCCCGAGGTTGACCTGGCGCATGTGAGCGCGCATCGCGGCCAGCCGCTGCAACGAGGCGCGCACCGGCCCGACGTCGCCCGCGGTGAACAGCTCGGCCAGGTACTCCACCGGGATCCGCAGCGCGTCGATCGCGCCGAACAGGTTGCCGGGGTCCTCGCCATCATGGCCGGTGCTGGACAGCGCGTCCACCATCGGCGACAGCGGCGGGATGTACCAGACCATCGGCATGGTCCGGTATTCCGGGTGCAACGGCAGCGCCACCTGGTAGTCCACGATCAGCTTGTAGATCGGGGACGCCTGCGCGGCGTCGATCCATTCCTGGGAGATCCCGGCCCGCTCGGCCTCGGCCACCACCCGCGGGTCATGCGGATTGAGGAACACTCCCAGTTGCGACGGGTAGAGATCCTTGTCGTCGCGCACCGATGCCGCGGCCAGCACCGCGTCGGCGTCATAGAACACCACTCCGATGTAGCGCAGCCGCCCGACGCAGGTCTCCGCGCAGACCGTGGGAATGCCCACCTCCACCCGCGGGTAGCAGAACGTGCACTTCTCGGCTTTGCCGGTCTTGTGGTTGAAGTAGATCTTCTTGTACGGGCACCCGGTGACGCATTGCCGCCAGCCACGACACTTGTCCTGGTCGACCAGCACGATGCCGTCCTCGCTGCGCTTGTAGATCGCGCCGGACGGGCAGGACGCCGCACACGACGGGTTGAGGCAGTGCTCGCAGATCCGCGGCAGGTAGAACATGAACGTCTGCTGGAACTCCAGCTTCACCTTGTCGGACACCTTGG
>JAICSB010000666.1 GCA_025937115.1 Pseudonocardiaceae bacterium
AAAATCCGGGTCACTGCTAGTCGAGCACACTAGCGGCACCGATGCAATGTCCCCATTGACCACGTCAGGCTAGTAGCAGGACTGAGCCCAGGTCGCGCCGCGGTGTGACCGGCAGCTCGCCGGCCCCCGACGCTGGCCATCCCACCCGAATAATGAGTTGGGGGTGCTCGGGTGCGTGCAACACCTCGTGCTGGAGTTCGCGGCGGCTCGTCTCGACCTCGAGGGCTTGGCTAAGCGGCGTGGTGGCCAGCTTCATCTGGGTTGCGGCCAGGAGCACCGCACTGGTGGCCTCTCCGGCGCGCAACCAGTCGAGCGGGTCGTCGCCCGCAGTGGCGATCACGAGAAGCTCGGCAGCGTCGTCGGCTGGGCCGTGCCCGGGCAGTTGCCGGGGCTGGTTGAGCTCTCCGCGGGGAAACCGGCGCAGTGGGGACGTTCCCGTGAGGCCAACCGGGGGCGGTGCGACACTGCCGGGCGCTACGCCGTCGCGTGCGGCGGCGTAGCGGCGGGTCCACAGCTGCAGTTCAGCTGGATAGCCCGGGGTGAACTCCTGGCGGTGCGCAGCTTCGGTGAAAGCGGCGGTGAACCGCTGGCGCATCGGCGCGCCGGTCACCAGGATCAGCAGCGCGCCCACGCGATGCGCCTGCTCGGCCAGTGTCCGCAGAGAGCCTGGCGGCACCGGGCGGTGGCTCATCCGGCGCCGGTCGGTCCGCCGGCGATGGATGGCCGGGAACAGGGCGGCGTCGGCGGGGTCACCCGGACCCGGCCGGATAGCCACGGTGGCGAGATGGCCCCGGTTTTCCGGATCGGGCAGGCGATCTACTTCCACAGCGAGACCCTGGGCGGCGCAGGCGACCTGTAGGTGGTGCAGGGCGGCGCCACAGCTCACGATGAGGTCGCGGCGGTCCGGGTCGGTCGCCGGGAGGTGCCGGTTCCAGTCGGCGTGCAGCTCCACCGCTTCGGGGCGGATCCGCCAGCGCCAGGGCTGGGTGTTGTGCACCGACGGTGCGCGCAGCGCGTGCTCGACTGCCATGCCCAGGTCCGTGGTCTGGATCATGGTGCGCCTCCGCTTCTCCAGGGCCGGTCAGGGACACCGGTGCGACCAGCATGCTGTTCCGGCACGCGACACGGGCAGAGGCGTTGGTCCCCGCGAGCAGGTCCTTCGACCGTGCCGTCGGACCCGCGGCGCGACCAAAGACCCACCGCAGAGAAGGAAGCCCTGGATGACGCGTTGCCCGGCAGTCGGTCAAAGCACGACGTCGCGCCCTGCCTGGGACCGACGGCATCGCATCGGTGCGGTGGTGGTACTTCTGCGGTTTCGGGTCGTGTCGGTTTCAGCGATGTGGGCGTGGCGTGCGGTTTTGACGACTTCGATGGCGATCGCGGGCAAGGCGGCGACCGCGACGGCGATAGCGAGTTCGGTGCTTGACAATGTTTGGGTGCCCAGCAGCGTGGAGAGCCCGGGCAGGTACACCCCGCCGAGCAGGAGCAGCGCCGACAGTGCGACGGCCAGCAAGAGCAGGGGGTTGGCGGAGGCATGGACCCGCCATACCGGTAGCTGGTCGGATCTGATCACCAGTGCGATGCCCAGCTGCGCCAGGCACAACGCCACAAACAGCATGGTCTGCCAGGGCCGCCCCTGGGTATGGGCCCACCAGGCCAGGCCGAGGCAGGCCGCGGCCGCAACGGTGCCGATGAGCAGTACCGCAAGGGTGGTAGCTCGGGTCAGCACGCCCTCCTGCGGCGGGCGGGGTGGGCGCTGCAGCACGTCGGGTTCGGCAGCCTCGGCACCGAACGCGACACCCGGCAGCCCGTGGGTGAGCAGATTGATCCACAGGATCTGCGCGGGTAGCAGCGGCAGCGGCAGGCCCAGCAGCGGTCCGGCGAGCATCACCGCTATCTCGGCGGTTCCCCCGGACAGCCCGAAACGGACGAAGCGTCGGATGTTGTCGAACACCCGTCGGCCTTCTGCCACCGCGGCTACCACGGTGGCGAGGCTGTCATCGGTCAGGACGAGGTCGGCGGCGTTCTTAGCCACGTCCGTGCCCCGACGGCCCATCGCCACGCCGATGTCGGCGGCGCGCAGCGCCGGCGCGTCGTTGACTCCATCCCCGGTCATCGCGACCACGTGACCGGTGCGCTGC
>JAICSB010000068.1 GCA_025937115.1 Pseudonocardiaceae bacterium
ATGACCGGCGCGACGGCGTTCGGCTGGCTCGCTGTCCGTTTCGGCCGCAAACGGCTCTTTGTGGCGACTCTGGTGTTGTACTCGATCGCCACAGTGGTCAGTGCGTTCTCCCCGACGTTCCTGACATTCCTGATCTTCCGGTTCATCACCGCGATGGGCGTCGGCGGGGAGTACTCGGCTGTCACCTCGGCGATCGCCGAGTTCATGCCCAGCCGCCGTCGTGGCGCCGCCACGGCCGCCACCATGAACTTCTGGTCCGTCGGCGGCATCCTGGCAGGCCTGATCGGCATTTTCTTCCTCAACAACTTCGTTGCCAACCAGCTCGCCCTCGGCGGCGTCACGCTGTCCGCTTGGCGATTGTGCTTGCTTGCCGGCGCTGCCGCCGCGATCTACGGCCTTATTGCGCGCCGCACGATCCCGGAATCCCCCCGTTGGCTGGCGTCCCAGGGCCGGCACGCGGAGGCCAGCGTGATCGTCACCGAGATCACCGGTATCGCCGACGATGGCACCGACCTCGCGGGTACACCCAAGCGCCGCTCGCTGGCCTCGCAGATCGGCGAGCTGTGGGCGAACTGGCGTGTCCGGTTGGTGTACGGGATGGTGTTGGAATTCTCCGGTAGCGCCGCCTATTACGGGTTGTTCACCTTTGTGTCGGCCTATGTGCTGATTTCCACGCAGGTCGACGTATCCCCGGCCACGGTGCCGCTGATCTACCTGGTCGGCAACATTGGAGCGCTGGTCGGGGGTTTCTCCGTGGCGGCGCTGATAGACCGGATCGGCCGCACCGCGGTGACCCGACTGTCTTATGGCACGGCCAGCATCTCCGTGCTGCTGCTCGCACTGGCCGCGCTGGCCAAGTCCCCAGCAGAGACGTTGGCCGCATTCACGCTGTGCGTGTTCTCCGCCACCTGCTCGTGGATCTCGGCCTACACCACGTTCAGCGAACTGTTTCCGACCGAGCTGCGCGCCACCGGCATCGGCGTATCAGTGGCGGCTGGCCGGCTGGGTGGCATGGTGGGGGTGGTCGGGTTGTCCTATGCCGTGTCCGGGCTCGGGCTGGTCTCCGCGTTCGTCATCCTCGCGATATTCTTTGCCATTGGCGCCGTCGCCGCGCTGCTCTGGGGCCGTAGCGGTGGCGTTGAGGCCCGTGGCCTGTCCCTCGACGCGGTGGCCCCCGTTGCCGCGACGGTGTGATCGGTTTGCTCTTTCGTATCTACGGAATATCCCACTTGTCGGACCTCGTCCGTAGCCAGCTCCAGCACATGCATTAGCTCGTCAACCTTGACGGGGTCCATAATGGCTTCCCATGTAAACGGCGGTGAAATTGATAGCCACACCTTGTCACGCACGACCGTCACGACCACAGTCGCGGGAATCCCTTCCAGACCCTTGACCGAGACCCGGCGGCGCATGCCAAGGCTGGTAGGTGTCGCCTCTGGCTGACCATGCTTTGAGGGGAGCTTTCGTACTTCGTGATCCAATATGCTCACACTTCCCAACGGCGCTCAGCAGCGCGTCCGAAGGCTGTTGCCAACTCCCGTCTGAGCGGCATGGCGTCGGCTGGACTCAGGTGTAGACGCGGTCCGTCCGGGCGGCTTTGAAGAATCAAGACCCGTTGTCCAGTTCAGTCATGAGCATCGTCGGTGGCACGGCCGTACCGCGCGGCATGCCGCGCCCGACCTCGGAAGGCATTTCCTGGCTGCCGCCTGCCTGTTCCACGTGCTCAGCTCCCATGCCTGCGATCTGGAGGGCACCGGGACAGACGGGTGCCTTTACGTGAGGGCCGGAGTACGGGGGTTCGGCCCTGGTCTCACGACCGCACCTGTCCCGGTGCCGTGACGATCACCATGCCCGCGTCTTGCCCGGTAGCCCATCCCGTGGCGGCGTAATCTGTGGGTGCCGATCTTTCCAGCACGAAGGGGAACGTTGCCCTCACCTGCGATGTCGTGCCCGGAGTAGCGTCTAAGCAGCAGTGGACGCACGCACCAGCTCAGTAGGGTGGAGGAGATACGTGCAGTACAAGGCACGCAGCCTCAGACAGGAGCAGGTCTGGCTCGCGGCTGATCTTCGGAGCGAGGGCAAGACGTGGGTCGAGGTGGCGACGGTCTTTCGGGCGAAGTATCGCGTCAATCCTCGGGTAGCGTTTCGGTTAGCACATACCTGGAGCCAGCGGCAAGCGGCTGAGGAATGGAGCCAGCGCTGGCCGGACGAACCGAAGACCCTCAAGAGTTTCTCATATTGGGAGATTTGGCCCAGCGCCACTGGCCACGAGCCGTCGCTCGACGTTCTGGGCAAGCTGGCGCAGCTATACGAATGCAGTGTCAGCGACCTCGTGGCAGACCAGCCTGATTACCGGCACATTGACAGTGCGCACCAGACCATGGCAGCGACCAGTGAGATAGCAGTCGCAGATCAGGTAGAGGCGGTATTCGGTGATCTTTTCCGACAAGGAGACACTGACGGCCAAGATATAGTGTCACCGTTCGCCCTGTCACGAGATACCGCATTGCTGGTACAACGGCTGGAAGAGGCCAACTTCGTTGAATTGGCGCAGGTGATCGTCATGTGGATACAACGGCTCGGCACTGCTATGAGCCGCCGCGAGCTATTGTCCAGACTCAGTGCAGCATTTACGCTAGCGGCCGCTGCACCGTTATTCGATACGTTTGACCCAGACGTACATAAACGGGTCGTCCGCGTACTACATGACCCCTCGGCATTTGACGAGCCGACGCTGCGCTACTGCGAAAGTATGGTCAGTAATCTTCGTCGCCAAGGTGACACGCTGGGCCCACAACTCACCCTGCACAGTGCTATGGGGTACCGCGACGTTGCGCAGTGGCTCGCCCAGACAGCGCCCCTCCAGTTTCAGCAGCGGGCACTATCGGCGTATGCAGAACTGACCCAGCTGGTTGGCTGGCTGTGCTTCAACATGGGCGGCTACCGCAGCGCCCAGCACTACTATGACGATGCCCGCAGCGCGGCTCACGACGCCCAAAACGTCGAACTAGCCACCTACGTTCTATGTACCATGAGTCACCTGGCTACCTGGCAGGGCAAGGCCAGAGTCGGGCTTGACCATGCGATTGTCGCGCAAGCCTGGGCCGCGCAAACCGGTAATCCACGAGCTGAGGCGTATGCCGCTGATGTAGCGGCTCGAGCTTTTGCGGCCGATTGCCAGGCCGACACGTGTCGTAAAATGCTCGACACCGAGCGAACTGCGGTAGCCAAAATCGCGCCTGATGCCGCCGACCCACTCTGGTGGTACTTCTACGACGAGTCGTTTTTCTGGGCCACGACCAGCAATTGCGCCTTGCAGCTCCGTGATCCGCAGACTGCTTTGGAGACAGTCTCGAAGTCACTCGCCATCACGGACCCGACCAACGTCCACAATTATGCCTTTACGTTGCTGTTCCAAAGTGAAGCTTTTGTGCAGCAAGGTCATCTCGCTGAAGCCTGCCGAACCATCGGCGAGGTTGTTATGCTCACCGCCCCCAATCGGTCGCAGCGCATCAGCCAGCGTATTACTGAACTACGAACGGCGCTAACGCCGTGGCAGCGCAGCAAGCCGGTGCGAGAACTTGACGAGCTGTTGTCGGCTTATCCTTCGTCGTCGCGTCGCAGTGGCAATACATAGAGCGTGTACTCCGAGAAGTATGATGTGCCAGGCTTGCCGGGTATCTTGCCGACCGGTTGCCAACCCCACCCCTCATAGATAGCCCGCGCGGCGTCGGCCTGGGGTCCGGTCGCCAGAGTGGCTCGCTGCTCATGCCGTTGAGCAAGTATGGCGTCGTTCAGTAAACGGCCAGCGCCCTTCCCTTGCCAGACATGGCGGACTTCGATCTCAGCCAATGCGAAGGTGCGCGTGCCGTCCTCGGTGGTAAAGCCTTCGGGTGGTGTTGGGGTGAGGCCGTCCCACCAGTAGGAGCCTGCTGGCAAGGCATACCCGAAGACGAAGCCGATCATCTGCGTCCCGTCTTGCGCGGTGAGCAGGCCATAGAGGGGACGGTCGAGCGCTTTAGTGGCGCGGACGCGAAAAGCAGCGGTTTTCTCGCCGTCCGGCTCCACGCCGTATGCGTCAGCGTAGACATCACACAGCGCATCCATGAGCTTGGCGGCATCAGCGCTGTCGTGGTTGGTGAGGGTCAGGTCGTGCGCAGAGGACATGCTCGTGAGTCTAGAGGCCGCGTTGCAGCATGGGCGAGGCTGTTAGTAGCGATCGCGGTCTGCTATCATAGTAAGAAATTTTAAAGACCTGCCAATGAAGGTTAATGATGCCTTTCATCTATATCATCGGTATTTCCGGAACTGGTAAATCAGCTATACGCCAAGAGCTAATGAAGCGGGGTTACGTCGCGTATGACATCGATGAAGACCACTTCCGGGCTTGGTATAACAAGGACACCGACAGGCGCGCCGAAGACCAGAAGGAGTGGAAGGACACGAGTATCGACTGGCGTAGGCGCTACTGGCTAAAAATTGAGCGTCCAGAAATTGAATTAATCGCTGAGATGTCGAAGTCCCAGGACAAGCCGGTCTTCCTGTGCGGGACTACGCCGAATGACAATGACGTGTGGGATTTGTTTGATGAGGTGATCAGCCTATCAATCAGCAACGAGGAGATAGTGAAAAGACTTGTCAGCAGGACCAATAATGACTACGGCAAGCATCCGGATGACTTGAAGGACATATTGGGCTGGAATGAGACGACTGATGAACGCATGGCGAGCTATGGCGCGATAGTTAATGCCGAGCAGCCACTCGGCAGCGTCGTCGATGAGATTATCGAGAAGACCTCTTGAGTTTTTTTGATGCCGTGACGTGAAGGCAAGATTAATGAGAAATTCGGGAAGTGCTAATGACCCCAGATGTCATAGATAATTTTTTACACGGGTCGTTGCCGATGTCCGGGACGACGATACGTTTACCGACTGTCGATCCAGGTTATATGAGGTATATCGCAGCATGCCGAACCTGGGCGAGTTTAGGCGTCACCTAGCGCAGACTGAAGAAACAGGCAGGGATACGATACCTGCAACGTCAGCACGAGTTGCCCGCCGAAATTGAATCAAAGCGAGAGCTTCATCTCTCGCGCTCGAGGTCATAGTGGCCACATTACAGATCGTGGTAATCAGTGAAGGTGTGCGCGGTCTTTTCGAACGGGTTGCCGCAGCCGGCTGCGTTGAGGTCGTTCCACGAGCCGCCCTGCGCCGATCCCCAGAGGGCACCGATCGTGACGTAGCTGAGGTAGAAGCCGAGCTCGCCGATGGCCGCCACGGTCCGGCTGTGCGTCGACTCGTGCCGGGCCAGGTTGTCCGGCACGGTCCCGTTCGGGATGAAGCAGCCGGACTGGGTCCAGGCCACCGCACCGAGTGTCAGCGCGCCGCCACCGGGACCCACCGCGATGAACAGCATGCCTCGGCGGAAGTCCACCTTGCCGCCCCCGACCGCCACGATCAGCGTTGCGGTGAGACCAACAGTGGTCAGCAGCGGCGATTGCACCCACTTGATGAGGAAGCTGAACGCCCACGCCACTGGACTGTCCGTGTTGTCCAGCAGCGGAGCGACCACGGCCCCGAGCAGGCCCGCCGTCCCGAAGAGGATCAAGCTGATGGCGACGCTCGACTCAACCTCGAACAGCGCCCAGACGATGCCGGTCCAGGCGAGTACGGCGAGCACGCCGCCGATCGCCCCGCCGATCACCCACAGCAGAAACTCGTCCCAGGTCTTTACCTTGTTGGCTGCCGCGCCCAGCACCCCAAGGATCCCTCCGACGAAGGGCGCGATCAGCAGCACGACGAGCAGTATCGGCTACGGCCACCACATACTGTCAGCGCTCAGCGGAGCGCGGCGACCGCTTCGACCTCAACCAGCTGGTCCGGGTAGCCCAGGACCGCCACACCCAGCAGGTGTGATTGGTGATTGGTGATCTTTCATACTGGGTAGGAGCGGGCCTGATAGGACTACGCGGCGAACGCGATCTCGAATCGTCAGGGAGGCACCATTCCGATGTCGATCAGTGTGCAGAGACAGAGGAGGGATCCTTCGAATACCAGAAGAGGGCAGAGCGGGACCGACCATGGACTACGAGAGCGTGGCCAGCATCATCGCCACCGTCTATTTCACGGACGGCACCAAAGAGGAATACCGCTATACCGGTGGCAAAGAGGAAGCATGATGGCCACCACCCTCACCTACGTCAGCACTGATGGCGAATTCAATTGCTCACGTACTGTCGTTCGACGCCAAGCCCGCTGCCGCTTGCTAGGACTGCCCGTTACGCCGCTCGGACTTGGCCCAAGGATCATCCTGAGCCCCGATGACAGCGAGTGAATCGAAGACGTGTGGACTGTGCGGGCACGCGGTTACTTTCGAGCGATGCGGCTCCACTTCAGCCAATGGTGTACCGCTGTGTCACGCCGACGATCACTCCTGTTACCACCGCTGGCCGGTCTACGGAGAACGGGCTAGACCGCGACACCCCGACGAGCGAGAGTAGCTAGCTCGTCACCGACCAGTCCGATACCACTGTGTGCAGCACAGTCAACGCGTCCCCCGTCACGCGCTCCGCTGCGGGCCAGCCGCCTGGCACGAGGAGCGACGAACGGCGCCGACGGATAGCCGTGCACGAGTCGGAGAAGCCGGCCAGGTAAATCTCGTCGCGCCACTCAACGCTTTCGCGCACGCCGACGATCGGAGCATCGGGGCCGTCTGCGATGCGCTCGAAGCGGAAGCCGCCAGCCTTGGCACCATCCAGCAAGCGCTTTCCAACCGTCACCTGAGGGCTATCCGGGCTGGTCATCATCGGCCTCGATCACTGTCGGGATCAAGCTCATGAGCTGGTTGATGATGTGCTCAGTGGTGATCGGTGGTTTGGAACCGGCTGACTGTCGGGAGTCGTCGGGGGCCTGCTCAACCGACAGCCAGCCGGAATCTTGGGGGTTCACGACGCACACACCCGGCACCGACGCCGGCCGGGGTCGGTGAGGCTCGCTGCGACGATGCGCATGCCGCACAGCGCTCGACACCAGCCCACCTTCGATGCGGCCATCAGCTCATCGGTGGTGACGCGGTGCATAACCTTTGTGCTTCCGTCGACGAGTTCGACGCTGGGAGGCGGCGCCGGAAGGATCGGCCCACGGCGTGATCGCCAGCGCCGTCCTTCCCGGCGATGGCTCGTCATCTCGCATCTCCCGACACAGTGAAGGCGCCCGTCCTGGGCAAAGCTCGGGCGAGCGATCACTCAGGACGGACTTGCCGATGTCGCGGGCACCGAAGCGCCGACGGCACCGACCCCGAGGAACGCTACTGGAGGAAATGTCGCGTTGACATGGCCCTAATCGAGTGAATGTGCAGACACGCAGAGCGTGACAGGACACAATGAGCCGCGTGAGCGACAGCCCCGGACCAACGGTTCGCCGCCGACAACTCGGACTTGAGTTGCGACGGCTACGTGAGGCTGCCGGAAAGACGCCGAAGGAAGCGGCCGAGTGGCTGGAGATTGCGCCGTCGACTCTGTCCAAGATCGAGCTGGGCCGGCAAGCGATCAAGGGCACGCATGTCCGGTTGCTGACCCAGCTCTACGACATCGGAGCCCCTGAGGCAGACACGTTGCTGCGCTTGGCACGCGAGGCGAACCAGCGTGGCTGGTGGGCAGCGTACGGCGACACGGTGCCCGATTACGTGCGGACCTACCTCGGGCTAGAGGAGGACGCCGAGGAGATATGGGCGTATGAGAGCGGCCTGGTACTCGGGCTGTTGCAAACGCCCGCCTATGCCGAGGCGATCACAGCCGCGGCGTACCCCAATGCTGCCCACGAGGACCTCGCCCGGCTCGTGGAGGTCCGCACAGCGCGTCAACAGCGACTTTTTGCCGCTCAGTCACCGGCTCTGCGTGTCGTCCTCGACGAGGCCGTGTTACGTCGCATTGTCGGCGGACCGAAGGCGATGCAAGAGCAACTTGAGCACATCGCCGAGGTTGCCCAGTCGCCGCACGTCAGCGTCACCGTCCTGCCCTTTGACGGCGGGGCGCACCCGTCCATCGGCTCGGCCTTCACGCTGTTGCGCTTCGCTGACGTGGAGAGCATGAACTTCGTCTACCTCGAACATCACCTGGGCGCGCTCTACCTTGAACGGCCCGCTGACATCACGCGGTACACCGCCATCTTCGAGCAGCTTGTGGTGAGCGCGCTTGCACCTGACGAATCCCTGCGGCTGATGACTACGCTGGCAGCGGAGCTATAGGGCGAGCGATTCACATCGGAAGTGACACCATGGATCTTCACCGCGCCGTGTGGCGCAAGAGCAGTTACAGCAACGGGACCGGGGGGGCCTGCGTAGAGGTCGCCACCATCGACGATGGTCGTGCAGTGCGTGACAGCAAGAGCCCCGGCGGGCCGGCGTTGCAGGTGCCGGTCGCGGAGTGGTCAGCGTTTACAACTGCGGTCTGCGACGACGACTTCGACTGACCCTACGTCCCGGTTCTCAAGGGGGGTTGGCTGGTAGGGTTACACCCGTACCACCCACCGGTCAACCAGGCCGGTCACTGCTCGACCGACACGGCGGCCCCGAGGAGAAGGAGAACTCTCCAACGGGACCAACCGCGTCGGAACTCCCGGTTAGCCGTCTCGCCGTGTCCACTGGATCGAAGCGGCCTTCCGGACACCGAGCACCACACCCGTGGCGATCCCTGCTGCGGGCTGTGGTGCTCCTACCGCCTGCCAACTCGACAGAGATACGAGCGCAACCTCGCAAAGGTTGTTGATGATCGTCCGGGCAACCCCTGGGTCTTTTTCCACCCCGAGGTCTCCTCTCTCATAGGGGTTTCCTTGGGGCCCCAAGCTGCGGACGACCCTGTGAGAGAGATGTTGTGCTTCACTGCGGCCAAGCCGCCTGTCGGGATGGTGGCTCCATCTCTCTGGGGCTCGGCTGGAATCACGATACACAGCCCTCGTGTCATCCTGCGCGCACTCCACGGCCAGACCCGTCCGCGCGATCACGTCCGGTTAGCAGCGTTACGCGCAGCTACTTACGCGAGCGCTTCCAGCACCGTCGCCGCTCGCGTGCTCGCCACGTTCCGTCCCAGGTAGCGGTCTTGCGTAAGGCTTGTGCGCGTGTGTCCGAGCTGATCGGCGATGTCCCTCGCGCTCAAACCGCCGGCATCGAGGATGTTCGCTGTGGTCTTGCGCAGGGCGTGACTCGTCGCCCAGCCGAACCCAGCCTCTTCGAGCACCTGTTTGATATCGGTCGTCGTACGTCAGCAAGGCGAGCAGCTGTAGCGCCTGGGGAACGGTGAGCGCCCGCGGTGCCTTCTTCGGCTTGGTCGAGATGACGCTCGTCTCCCGGCAGAGGTTGGTCAGCAACGCGTCGTGGCGCACCGCTAGACCGAGCACCTGGCCCAGCACCGTTCGAGTTTGCTTCGCCATCACTGCACCGTGTTTGGCTTCGACGGCTTAGATGCCGGTCGATCAATCCGACAGTGACCTCCCGTATCCGTACGTTGCCCAGCGCGGGGAGGACGTGTCGATGCAGACGTGCACGGTAGGCGACGATGGTCGTGTGGGAGCGGTCCTTGCGCTGGAAGTCAGCAAACCACGACTCGGCGACGACGCGAGCTTGTGTCGACTCGCGCTCGATCCCGAAGTGCACGCGCGAGAGCATCGCGGGCCGCACCTTTCGTGCGACCATGGCGCTCGACTTGGCGAACGCGGCCGTCGTAGTCGCGCACTCTGGTCATGGCTCGGAAGCCGGCGTCGGTCTCTTCGATGCGCATGGCTCCGGCAGTGTCGAGACTCAGTCCCGGTCGTCCCATGCCCACAATTTTCCCATAGGAAACGACGGACGCTAGGGTCGAACGACGGATATTACCGAGCTCTACAGTAGAGGCCTCTATGCAGGTCGCGGCCACTGTTGCCCGTTATTGACTAGCAACGCCACCCACGGATGAGTAATTGCAGTTGTTGGTTCAAGTCCAACTCGGGGAGCAGCCAAAACACGAGGGTCGACTCTCGTAGGAACCGGCCCTGATCGCACGTGGTGGTCATGTGTCGGACTCGTCATCCGGTCTGAAACAGGGGCCCGAGTACGAGAGACGCATGAAAACGTTCGACCACGTCAAGGGATCGCACGCGGTCGTGTCATTCGGTGGTCGCCCGCGCGGCGGACCGCTTCACGATCGTGACCGGTAGAACCAGCGTGCGGTAGTGCGAGGACGGCGCCACGGACGTGCCGGACTGATCCGACGCGCACCGGCGCCGTCGGACGTGGCGCGGCGTCTGCTGAGCGCGCGATGATGAGTTCATGTTGGCCTGGCGGGTGCAGCGACCGGGGGCCATGAGTACCCGGCCGCTGGTGTCGGTGCGAGAGTCGGCGCCCCGACGCAGCGGTGACGAGCTGCTGGTGCGAGTGCTGGCCTGCGGGGTGTGCCGCACCGATTTGCATGTCGCCCAGGGTGACCTACCAGTACATCGGCCGGGTGTCGTCCCGGGCCACGAGGTGGTCGGTGAGGTCGTCGAGGCGGCCGGCGTGTTCCAGCCTGGGCAGCGGGTGGGTATCGCCTGGTTGCGCGCCACCTGCGGGCAGTGCCGGTACTGCGTTCGCGGGTCGGAGAATCTCTGCCCGTACTCGGCGTACACCGGGTGGGACGCTGACGGCGGCTACGCCGAGTACGCCACCGTGCCCGCCGACTACGCCTACCCGCTGCCTGCCGGCTACCCCGATACCGAACTCGCACCGCTGCTGTGCGCGGGCATCATCGGGTGGCGAGCGCTGGCGCGAGCGAACCTGCCGCCAGGAGGCCGGCTGGCCATCTACGGTTTCGGCGCGAGTGCGCACCTCACCGCCCAGATCGCGCTAG
>JAICSB010000576.1 GCA_025937115.1 Pseudonocardiaceae bacterium
GAGTCGCTGCGGGTCGCGCCCACCGTGGCGGCGTTGGCCGCGTTGGGCGAAGGCGGGTATGTCGGTCGAGACGACGCAGCGAACCTGGCGGCCTCCTACCGGTTTCTACGCCTGCTCGAGCACCGGTTGCAGCTGCAGAAGCTGCGCCGCACTCACCTGCTCCCGGCCGACGATGACACCGCGGCGTGGCGCTGGCTAGCCCGCGCCGCGGGGATGCGGCCCGACGGTCGCCACGATGCGCTCGAGGTGTTGCGAATCGAGCACACCCGGCAGTCGCACCGGGCCCGCCGACTGCACCAGAAGCTGTTCTACCGGCCGTTGCTGGAAGCTGTGGCCAAGGTGCCCACCGAGGCGTACCGGTTGACCGAGTCCTCGGCGAAGGCGCGGTTGGCGGCGCTCGGCTATGCCTCGCCGCAGGGTGCGCTGGGGCATCTGCGAGCGCTCACCGACGGGGTCTCCCGGCGCGCGGCGATCCAGTCCGCGCTGCTGCCCGTCCTGCTGGAGTACCTCGCCGACACCCCAGATCCCGACCGTGGGCTGGCCGCTTACCGCCGGGTCTCTGAGGCGCTCGACGATACCCCGTGGTATCTGCGGTTGCTGCGCGACGAGGGTGCCGTGGCACAGCGGCTGATGGCCCTGCTCGGCACCTCACGGATGGTGGCCGACCTGCTGGTGCGGGCGCCGGAGGCACTACAGCTACTGGCCGACCCGCAGGAGTTGGCAGGCCGCGATCCGGCCGAGGTGGCGACATCGCTGCGTTCCGCCGCATGCCGTCACCGCGACCCTGGCGCCGCGGTGACAGCCGCCCGGGCGCTGCGCCGCTACGAGCTGTTCCGGATCGCCAGCGCAGACCTGCTGGGGCTGCTCGACGTCGACGCGGTATGCGCTGCGCTATCTTCGGTCTGGGCCGCGGTACTGGCAGCGGCCCTCGACGTCGCGGTGCGTGCTGAGATCGAACGCAGGCAGGCCGAGCCGGCCCGGATCGCGGTGATCGCAATGGGTCGGCTCGGCGGGGCGGAGCTGGGCTACAACTCCGACGCCGACGTGCTGTTCGTCTGTGAGGCGCTAGCTGGGTCCGAAGAGACCGACGCCGTGCGTTTCGCCTCTTCAGTCGCCGAGTCGGTGCGCAACCTGCTTGGCTCACCCAGCCAGGATCCACCGCTGGTGATCGACACCGGGCTACGTCCGGAGGGGCGCTCAGGCGCGGTGGTACGCACCCTGTCGTCGTATCAGTCCTACTACACCCAGTGGGCCCAGACGTGGGAGGCGCAGGCGTTACTGCGGGCCAGCCCAGTAGCTGGCGATAGGGAGTTGGGGGAGCGGTTCATCTCGATGATCAACCCGGTGCGCTACCCCGCCGGCGGGTTGAGCGCGAGCCAAGCCACCGAGATCAGGAGGATCAAGGCCAGAGTCGACTCGGAGCGACTACCCCGCGGCGCCGACCCCACGACCCATACCAAGCTCGGCCGCGGCGGCCTGGCCGACGTGGAGTGGACCATCCAGCTGCTGCAGTTGCAGCATGCTCACGAGATCGCGGCGCTACGCACCCCATCCGCTACGATCGCCCTGCAGGCAGCAGCCGATGCCGGACTGCTTGCCAAGGCCGATGCCGAGGTTCTGCTGGCCGCATGGAAGCTCGTCACCAAGACCCGCAACGTTCTCACCCTGGTCCGTGGCAAGCAGGTCGACCAACTGCCCATATCCGGCCGGGAATTGGCTGCCGTAGCCAGGGCGCTAGGACGCTCCGCGGACAGCGACCCCGGCGAGGTAGCCGACGAGTACCGCCGCACGACCCGCAGAGCCCGCGCCGTCGTAGAGCGCTCCTTCGGCGCCTGAACCACCACTCATACCCCCGGCGTTGTCTCAAATGCCGGCGGTCACCCGCGTCGGTGACAGCCTGATCATGGGTTCCCGACCCAAACCGCAGATCAGAACTCCTCAGTGGTCAGACGTCGTAGTACAAAGCGAACTCGAAGGGGTGCGGGCGCAGTCGTAGGGGATCGATCTCATTCTCTCGCTTGATGGCGATCCAGGTCTCGATGAGGTCCGGGGTGAAGACGCCACCTTCGAGCAGGTAGTCGTGGTCGGCCTCGAGGCGGTCGATCACCGCGCCCAGGCTCGCTGGCACCTGAGCCACGTCCTTGGCTTCCTCGGGCGGCAGCTCGTAGAGGTCCTTGTCGATCGGTGCGGCGGGCTCGTAGGCGTTCTTGATCCCGTCCAGCCCTGCCATCATCATCGCGGAGAAGGCCAGGTAGGGGTTGCCTGAGGCGTCCGGGCAACGGAACTCGATGCGCTTGGCCTTGGGGTTGTTGCCGGTGATCGGGATCCGGATGCAGGCCGACCGGTTGCGCTGCGAGTACACCAGATTCACCGGTGCTTCGTACCCAGGCACCAGGCGGTGGTAGGAGTTGACCGTCGGGTTGGTGAACGCCAGCAGCGACGGCGCGTGGTGCAGGATGCCGCCGATGTAGTGCCGCCCGAGGTCGGACAGGCCGCCATAGCCGGACTCGTCGTGGAACAGCGGTTTACCGTCGGTCCACAGCGACTGGTGAGTGTGCATCCCGGAACCGTTGTCCCCGAACAGCGGCTTGGGCATGAATGTCACGGTCTTCCCGGCCGCCCATGCGGTGTTCTTGATGATGTACTTGTAGAGCTGCAGGTCGTCGGC
>JAICSB010000744.1 GCA_025937115.1 Pseudonocardiaceae bacterium
CGTTGGGTATTGGTAGATGTCTTTCATCGACACCGTCGGCAGGTCCGCGTTCTTTCTGACGCGTGCACAGAATCGGGCCATCACCATTGAGTCAGCACCGAGGTCGTCGAAGAAGTGGTTATCGACTGGCACCTGCTCGATGCGCATGATGTCAGCCAGCACCTGGGCGAGGTTGCTCTCGATAGGGGTGGGCGCGGGCTCCGCGAGCGCCGTCGCGAGGTTGCTCTCGGTGCCGGTCGTCGGGTCGGTGTAACTGTCCTGAACGCTTGAAGATTCAGCCAGGTCGGGCGCGTCGGTGACCGGCTTGTCCGGGTGCAGCTCAGTCCAGGTGGCGGTGACGGTGGCTTCGGTCGGCCGGTAGACGTTGAGGATCCGGCGGCCGGGTTGGTGCCAGCGGGCTATCAGGTCCTGCGGGCAGGCCTCCCCAAAGACCAGCAGGAACCGCAGGTTGGGCAGATCGTCCTCAATGGTGGCCAGCAGGGCCGGAACGCAGCACATCGCCGTGACGCGCCGCTCGCTGAGGAACTCGTGCAGGTCCTGCCCCAGCAGGCTCGCGCCGGGCGGTGTGGGGACCAGTGTCGCGCCCGCTACCCATGGCGCCCAGATCTCCTCGATGGAGAAGTCGAACGCGACCGTCAGACCCTGGTAGACCCGGTCGCTGGGACCGATGCCGTAGATCTCGGCGGCGACCCGGACGTAGTTGCAGATGCTCGGGTGATCGATCGCCACGCCCTCGGGGTGGTCGGTCGAGCCGGAGGTGTAGCTGATGTAAGCCAGTTGATCTTTGTGGCTACCGTGCTCCACGGACAGCAACCGGCATTCGTTCATTTCGGCGATCAGCGGGGCCGCATCGTCGATGAAGTGCAGCTCGATGTCTAAGGCGGTGAGAGCCTTGATGTGCTCGACCCGCTCGCGCACGTCGGAACAGGTCAGCACCATCTTCACCTGGGTATCCGCAACGATGTCGGCCAGCCGCTTGGCGGGGGAACCCACATCCAGTGGCACGTACGCAGCGCCGATCTTCAGCACCGCCAGCATGCCGAGGTAGGCGTCGACGGGTTGGTTGAACAGCAGCGCGATCCGATCACCCGCGCTGGCGCCGCACAGACGCAGGTAGCGGGCCAGCTGATTGGTACGCGCGTCCAGCTCGTCGTAGGTCAGCCGCAGCTCGCGGGAGTCGACCGCGAGCTGACCGGGCCGGCCGTGCTCGCTGATCCAGTCACAGCGCTCCTCGAACACGTGATCCAGGCGCTCATCGCGGCGAGTCGGCCGACGCTGAGGATGCTCCGCGACCGACACACGTTTCGGGAGGATCTCGGCGGCGGGTTGCTCGAAAGGCCGCAACGTGGCGGTCATGATGTCTCCTTGGGTCCACCAAGGGTCGTTATCCCTGGTCGTGTGCTGGTAAAGAGCATGTCAACGGAGTCCTTGACCGGCGATGGTGCGAGCCCCCGAGGCTGCAGAGTTGTCCCCCGAATCGAGGTGGGGCTAGCCCTACCGGTCCTTGGGGGCAGGCGCCGGGTGGTTGGTAGGGGTTAGGCTGCCCGGGAACCGGCGGTCAGCTCCTCGGAGCGGAGCACGTCCTCGCCGTAAAGATCCTGCAGCCAGTTGGTCTGGTAGATGGTGTCGAGGTAGCGGTCGCCGAGGTCTGGGGCGATGGCCACCGCGGTGAGGTCCCGTGCGTCATGCTGGGCTAGCCAGTCCATCGCGCCGCTGATCAC
>JAICSB010000671.1 GCA_025937115.1 Pseudonocardiaceae bacterium
GGACAGCCGGGAGTGGTTTCGGCACGAGTCGCTGGTCAACGTGGCGCTCGCCTCGGCCAATGCAACCTTCATGTGCGCCTATGACACCCGCGTCGTTGAGCTCGATGTCAGGGCCAACGTCGCCCGGACCCACCCTCAGATGGTTCTCGATGGCGGCCCCCGGGCTAGCCCTACCTATACCGACCCAGGAGTGTTCAACGCCGAATGCAACAGGTCCCCGTTGCCTGAGCTGCCGCCCCCGACCCTGTGGCTGAGGTTCCGCCAACTGGACCAACTGGCCACCTTGCGCACGTTTGTGACGTCCTATGCGACCCAGGCCGGAGCAGCCGCGGGGTCGGTTTCCAAATTCGTGCAGGCGGTTGACGAGGTCGCGACCAACGCGGTCGAGCACGGCGGTGGTTCGGCCGTGCTGCAGGTCTGGACCGGCCCGCACACCTTGGTGTGCGAGGTCAGCGACACCGGTGCTGGACTGCGCGATCCGTTAGCGGGGTACCTGCCACCAGAGCGCTTCGCTGCGGGCGGACACGGGCTGTGGTTAGCCCGGCAGTTCAGTGATCTCTTCGAGCTGCATAGCGCCCCGACGGGCACGATCGTACGGCTACATCTGAACCTGTCCTGACGCACAGGCGTTCAGAGGACGTTGTTCAGGGCGTCCGGCACGTTGTCGGCGACGGTGAACTGGTCTCGCAGCCCGCTGGTCTCCAGTACCAGCGTGACGGTCGGGGAGTTGGACACCAACCTCAAGCAGCGTTCTTGTCTGGTAGCAAGTTCATCTATCTCGAATAGCACCCGCAGCCCGGCGGACGCCATGAACTGCACCGCATCGAGGTTCACCACTACGATTCGGGCGACGGCCAGCTGCGCGGTCAGAACGTCGGCCAGCCTCGGCGCAGTCAGCGCGTCTACCTCCCCGGTCACGGTGACGACGCGTGCATCGGCACCGTGCTCGGACACCTGTAGATGCAGGATATCTGCCGGAAACGCACTGTTCATGTTCCGCACGATATAACGGGAAGGCACAGCGAAGCACGTGGTGGCCGCACGAGCCTCGCTGATCGGTGCTATCTCGTCGGCGCGCGGCAGCATGGACGGCTGAGGTAGATGGAGCCAGACGGAGGCAGAACACAAGATCGGAATCTACTTGCGGATTGTGCTCACCAACGCCGTTTCTCCCGGTCAGAGGTGGTCCCGGTGGATCAGTGATCAGCATTGATCGGATCGTGGGATGCCCTGAGGTTCCCGAACTCCACAGCAGTGCTGTCCGATTGACGTGGGACAGCACTGCTGTGGAGTTCGGGAACGCTAGGGCGCCCTTGAGCTGGCGCTCGCCGCGTTTGTGGCTCACGCGGCGGGTTCGTCGAACCGGTCCGATGTCGCCCTCGAGGATGAAAGATCACCGGCCACTGGTCGGAACGGGTCACCGTGAGGTTGAACTGTGTTGTTGCGGTGCGCGCCAGGCGCGCGTCCGTCGTGACCAACGGGGATCGCAGGCTTCTTGCGAGGGCGGCGTAGAGCGCGTCATAGCCGGACATCGCAGTGGCGAACGGGCGTGCCGTGGCGAGCAGCTCCCGGCAGGGAACCCGTTCGATCGGAGCGTCAGCGCCAGCCGCTCGTCGAGCTGTATCGGCTGAAGCGCGCCGTCCTGTTCGGCGCGGACTAGTCGATGGAACACTTCGGCATCGAGCAGGTCGGAGCCATCGTGTCGTCGAGCAGCGTCTCCACGACCAACCCGGACGCCGAGCGCATGTGCACCTCGAGAAACGCGCTCGCGTCGATCACGATCACGGTTGGCGCTGTTGCGGCAACGGCTCGATGTCGCGCGCGGCACGATCCGCTTGGACGAGGTCGGCGGCGGGTGCACCGAGATCGAGCGGTTCGAGCCGGTGCAGGCGTGCCAGCCACTCCGTCGCCGGCGGGCGTTGCTGATCGTTTCGGATCAGTCTCCATGTCCCCGGTGGGGTCGCCGCGCCGGCGTGAAAACTGTGCGTGGGGCTGCCCGCCCGACGCCGTTGTTTCCTTGGCACTTGAGGCCGTTGATCAGTCTGGCGCCGGGGCCCTGCATACGGGTTGCGCATTGTTGCTACGAGCACGCCGGTCAGATTTGGCACTCCC
>JAICSB010000759.1 GCA_025937115.1 Pseudonocardiaceae bacterium
CGCGCAGAAGCAGGGCCGGGACTTCAAGGATCTCACCAAAGATGTCAGCGTGGCGGTCCTGGACAACAGCGACGTCATCCAGGTCGAGGCGCACGGTGCCACCAAGCTGGCCGCGATGCAGACGCTGCAGGCCATCATGGACGGGTACATGACGCTCATCGGTCAGCCCACCGGGGTGTCCCGCAATCTCAGCACTCAGCTGGCGGACGCGCACACGAACACCACCGCGCTCCAGACGCAGGTGCAGCAACTCACCACCGCGGTGACGGCGGGAACCGCCACTCAGGTCTCCCTCAACGATGCCCGGGCCCAGCTGACCGCGTCGCAGGATTTGGAAAAGGCGATCCAGGGTCGGATTGATCAGATCAAACTCACCGGTCAGGACGGGCCAGATGCTCAGCTGCTGACACCGCCGTACTCGATGCCCGACGCCGTGTTCCCGCAGCCGCTGATCGCGGCCGGCACCGGTGCACTGGTCGGACTGATCGTGGCCGGTGGGGTCGTGGCGATGGGTGCCCGGCGCCGGACCAGGCCGTGAGGGTCCGGTTGTGGCCGCCTCAACGGTGACAGCGATCGAGGATCCAGCCCCTACCACCACAGCCCGGAACTCGGCCACCGTTGCAGGTTGGACGCTGGTCAGCAGGGCCACCGGGCTGCTGCGTGTGGTGGTGATCGGGGCGGTGCTGGGACCAACCTACTTCGCCAACGCCTTCCAAGCCGGCTACGTAGTCCCGAACCTGGTGTTCACCATGGTCGCCGGCCCAGTGCTGGCGATGGTGCTGGTGCCCGGTGTGGTCCGGGCCATCGGTGCCGGCGGCGTTGCGCGGGGCCGGGAAGTACTTGGTGGGGCGGCCGGGTGGCTGCTCGGCGTTTCCGGCGCCGTGGTTGCGCTGCTGATGATCCTGTCTCCGGCGGTGGCCTGGACGCTGACCTTCGGAATCCCGGATCCCGCTGCGCGGGCGCGGGGTTTGTGGCTCACCACCGTGCTGGTTTTGCTCGTCGCACCTCAAGTTCTGCTGTACATCGTGGCGCACCTAGGCATGGCCGCCCAGCAATCCCGCGGCCGCTTCGCGTTGGCCGCCGGCGCGCCCGCCGCGGAGAACGTCATCCTGATCGCGACGGTCGTCTTGGCCGGCTGGTACTACGGAACCGGTCTCGACGTCGAGCACGTGCCGATCGATATGGTGCTTGCGCTCGGCGTGGGCAGCACGGCGGCCGTCGCGCTACATATGGCGCTGCAGCTGTTCGGCGCCGCGCGGGTGGGTTTACTGACGTGGCCGTCGATGGGTTGGCGGCACGACTCCGAGGCCCGCGCGATCAGCCACCGGCTGGTGCGTTCGGTCGGCGTGGCGGCGTGGCCGGCGGCGGCGATGTACGTGCTGCTTGCCCTGGCCGGTTCGGTGCCCGGTGGCGTGTTCGTCGTGCAGCTTTCCTATTCGGTGTTCTATTCGCTGTCCTACGTCAGTGCCCGCGCGGTTTCCATGGCGGCGCTGCCTGGGCTGGCTCTCGCGGCCCACCGGGAGGACGGCGCGACGTTCGGTTCGACGTGGCGGCAAGGTCTGTCCTACGCCATCATCGCCAGCCTGCCGCTGCTGGTGCTGCTCGCGATGAACTCCGTACCCACCGCGAACATCCTCGCCAACGGTGAGTTGCGGCAC
>JAICSB010000649.1 GCA_025937115.1 Pseudonocardiaceae bacterium
ACTCGCCGGGATCGTCCGGCGGCTGAGTGCCGGTGAGGCCGAGCTGGCTGACCATTCTGGTGACGATGGCGGGACCACCGCCGGCAGTCCAGAGACGGTTTGCGATCTCGTCATCGCTGTCCGCGAGCATCTGGTGTATTTCCTGTTGTGTCGCACCATCCGGAGTTTCCCAGTTATTTCGAGCCAATGCGTCAAGGGCGATCAGCAACTTGACCACCGACATGGCGGCGAATTGCTGCCCGGCGTTGTGACTGGTGAGCACCGCCCCGGTCGGTAGGTCGAAGACCTCGAATCCGTCCTGGGCGTCCGGGAGTACCGCGTGCATCGCATGCTGAGCCGTCGTCGCTGCGGTGCTGGCTTGGTCAACTGCTGACGCAACCGCTGCCAGCTGTGCGGCCGGAGCGGTATCGCCGCCGACAGCGGGCGCGGTGATGCGTTGGGGTGGGGTCGGCGTCGAGTGCCTGGCCACCATCGATGCGGCCTTGACTGCCGGCGCAATCTCCGCAGAGGCCAATCCCGCACCAGCGGTGCAGAGTAGCGCTGTCACCGTCAGTATCAGTACGCACTTCATGCCCGTTGGATCGCGGCGCTGGGCTCAATTGGTACGCCTCATGACGATTTCTCGGGAAACCTTCAGGGAAATCCCAGCTCTTTTACCTGCCGTTATTGTTGCCGCTATCGGGCGTTCCATTCCGCGCCGTGATTAGCGGGAGTACCGGTGCTTGACGCCGGTGGGGAAGTACTCCGGGTCGCCGACCGGGTGCAGGGTCACCCGCGGGAGCTGATGCTCCGGTGGCGTGTAGTGGGCGAACTCGCTGTTGAGCCTGCGGAGCTGACCGGCGATCGACTGCGCGATCCCGTCTCGCATCTCCTCGGTGCCGGTCACCCCCGCAGCCAGCTCGACCGCGATGGCCAGGTACCGGTCGTGGTCGGCGTCCTCCTTGGACTCCATCACGAACTTGCCGGTGACCCACGGCGCGACCGGTGGCTGCTCCAGACCGACGATGACGTTCTCCGGGTAGATGTTCGCACCGAAGTAGGACACCGTGAACTGCGAGCGGCCGAACACATGCACGAACGGCAGCGCGCGGATGCCACGCCGGCCGGCGCCGAGCCCGACGTCCGGGGCGAAGCCGTGATCGGCCAGAAAAGCGAGCATCGCGTCGAACGAGGTGAGCCCGCCGGTATCGGCGATGTGGTAGCGAATCAGCGGGATTCCGTTGTCGCCGGTGAACAGCAGGGTGTCTTCGTGGGTCTCGAACAACCGGGTGCGGGGGTCGTACTGGGCAAGTGTGGGCAGCCGCGCCTCGCCGAACAACTCCCGCGCGACGGCCGGGTGCGCGGCCAGGTAACGGCGGATGCAGATCGACAGCGGCGTCTCGGTGGCCAGCACACCCGCATCGGCGGTGCCGTAGAGCGAGGCTGAGCCGAGACACGGCTCGCCACCGCCCAGACGCTCACCGACCAGCACGCGCCATTCCTCGCTGAACACCTCACCGGCCAGCACCAGCTTGACGTGGTAGTCCGGCCATGGCACGCCACGGGTCAGGCCAGTGTCGATGATGCCCTTGAGGAACGGTGGGTACCCGAGCAACACCACCTGCTCGTACTGCGGGCCCAGCGCGGTGATCACCCGCAGGATCTCGTCGACATCGCTGCCCGGAGTGATCACCGTGATCGGGTAGCCCTTGGCGGACAGGTGCCGGCAGCAGCTCGCGGTGTACATCCCGCCGACCCAGGTCCCCAGCGCGAAACACACCACAGCCAGCGTCGTGCGCTGATCAGCGTCGAAACTGTCGTGGAAGATTTGCTCGAACCGGGTGGCCACCGCGAACTCGTCGGCCACCGACCGCGGCCAGAAGGTGGGTTCGCCGGTCGATCCGGAGGACACCGCGACCATGTCGCAGCTCACCAGCTCGCCGCCCCGGCACAACTGCGCCAGTGGGTGCCGGCGCAGGTAGTTGTCCTTGGTGAGCAGCGGTAGCGCCCGGAAGTCATCGACGGTCCGCACCGCCGCGGGGTCGACGTCGTGCTCGGCGAGAAAAGTCCGGTAGGCCGGTACCGTCGCCACGACCGACGTGAACAGTGCCAGCGCGCGCTGCTCCGCCTCGCCCGGCGCCGGACGGATGAGAGCATCGTCAAGTCCAGTGGCCAGGAACCGGTCGAACGCGGCCCGCAGTACGTTGTCTCGCAGC
>JAICSB010000675.1 GCA_025937115.1 Pseudonocardiaceae bacterium
GTCAGCGCGCGCTGCAGATCCAGCGAGCCCACCAGGCGGTCTTCGGTGGCGCCGACCGGGAGCTCGACCAACCGAGCCGGGCGGATCAGCTGTCCCGCTACGGCGGTGTGCGGGCCGTCCGGGCAGGTGGAATCGGGGGCCGTCGGGTCACACCCGAAGCGGCAACCTGGTACCGCGGTCACCGAGGGTAGCAGCGCGGAAAGCGCCCGGACGACGGTGGATTTCGCGGTGCCCTTCTCACCGCGGACCAGCACCCCACCGATCCCCGGATGCACAGCGTTGAGCAGCAACGCCAACCGGAGATCGTCATGCCCGACGATCGCGGAGAACGGATATCGGGCGGCACTCATGGTCAGCGGACTCGTGTCGACGCGGCGCGGCGCATCGGCACGAGCGGGATGCCGTCCTCGGTGAACTTCGGCCCGTCGATCACGAAACCGAATGAACCGAAAAGCTCGACGCAGTCGAGCTGCGAGTCGAGCACGCAGGGCGCATCGCCTATCTCGGCCAGGGCCGCTTCGAGCAGCCGCCGGAGCCCGCCTTGGCGACGGGCCGGCCGAGCAGTGCAGATCCGGCCGATCCGGAAGTGGCCGTCGGTGGGCTCCAACAGACGCAGGGTGGCCTGCGGCTGTTCTATCGCGCCATCGGGCGCGAGCCAGTAGTGCCGGGTTGTCCGATCCAGGTCATGCCCGTCGAGCTCCTGATACACACAGCCCAGCTCGACTACGAACACCTCGACCCGCAGGCGCAGTAGGGCGTAGATCATGGCGGTCGACAGGTCGGCGGCGAGCCGGCGGTGTAGCACTGTGTTGCCCACCGCTCCTGCCTACCAGAAGGTCTGACATCGTGGCGGGGTGACGCCCCATCGGTCCCGGCAGCTCACTCTGAGGTGGACCCTGGTTTGGCTGTTCGTGGGTGCCTTACTGGTAGCTGGTGGCACCGTCGTCCAGCAGGTCCGCATCGGCCAGCAACCTCCTGCATCAGCCGCGCAGACTTCGGCCCGGCCCGTCGCCCGGCAGCCGATGACCACCGCCACCGCGCCCGGCCCGGTGGCTGCGTGGGTGTTGGGAGCCATGCCGCTGCCGCGGCGTCCGGATGGGTTCGGGATAGCGCGGTCCACACCTGCGGCGCTGGTGGACCGGCGGCTGCCCACCGTCGATCTGCTTGCGCCACCCACCTCGACCTCGTTTCAGTCGACGATCGGCCCGGTGCCTCCCGAGGTGTTGGCCCGTAGCACCTGGAAACCACTATGTCCGGTGAAACCCGAGCAACTGCGTTACCTCACCATGTCTTTCCGCGGCTTTGACGCCCGCGCGCACACCGGAGAGATGCTGGTGAACGCCGATGTCGCGCAGACCGTGGTGGGTGTTTTCAAGCGGCTCTACGCTGCCGGCTTTCCCATCGAGGAGATGCGGATCACGACCGAAGCCGAGCTGAAGATGCCGCCGACCGGGGACGGCAACAACACCAACGCCTTTGTCTGTCACCAAACCCCTGGTCAGGCCCAATGGTCGGCCAACGCGTACGGGTTGGCCGTCGACCTCAACCCGTTCGACAACCCCTCGGTGAAAGGCGATCTGGTGTTGCCCGAGCTGGCATCGTCTTATCTCAACCGGGATTGGGCGCGCTCGGGCATGGTGCTCGACGGCGGCGTGGCGGTGACCGCATTCGAGTCGGCTGGCTGGAAATGGGGTGGGCGGTGGCCGGCGCCGGTCGATTTCATGCATTTCAGCGCCAATGGGCAGTGAATAATCACGGCCCCTCCAGATCACCCTCGAGGTCGAGGTAGACCGCCCGCAGCGCGTCGAGATCGGCCGGATCGGGTTCGGCCCACAGGCCCCGGTCAGCGGCCTCGAGCAGCCGTTCGGTCATTCCCCGCAGCGCCCACGGATTGGACTTCCGCAGGAACTGCTGCACGCCGGAATCGAAGACGTAGGACTCGGCGAGCTGGTGATACATCCAGTCCTCGACCACGCCTGCGGTGGCGTCGAAGCCGAACAGATAGTCGACGGTGGCGGCCAGCTCGAAGGCGCCCTTGTAGCCGTGTCGTTGCATGGCGGCGATCCACCGCGGGTTGACCACCCGGGAGCGAA
>JAICSB010000017.1 GCA_025937115.1 Pseudonocardiaceae bacterium
CGGCGGACAGGCGCTGTTTGGGGGCGTCTTTGACGTGGGCTTCGATGAGGTTCGCTAGTGCCGCTCGGCGGCGGGAGGTGGCAAGATCTGTGCTCACGGTCGGACCTCCACTGTCCGATCTAGGCCCCGTATCACCGTCTGACGCGGTGTGCGGGGCCGACTTATGCGGTCGATCTATACATGTCTAAACCTAATCTGCGCTGTAGCCAAAGTCAACACCTGACACATATACTTCGCGAGTGCACCAGGCCGCGATCTACTGCCGCATCAGCAAAGACCGCGCGGGCGCGGGCCTGGGTGTCGACCGGCAAGAGCAAGACTGCCGCGAGCTAGCCGAACGCCTGAGCTGGGCCGTCATCGTCGTGCACACAGACAACGACATCAGCGCCTACTCCGGCAAGCCCCGACCCGGCTACCGGGCGCTACTGGCCGATCTGAGGGCCGGACGGGTCGATGCCGTGCTGGCGTGGCACAACGACCGGTTGCACCGCTCCGCCGTTGAGCTGGAGGAGTACATCGAGGTGTGCGGCGCGGTGCCTACGCATTTCGTCAAAGCGGGACCGCTGGACCTGTCCACCGCCTCCGGGCGGATGACCGCGAGGATTACCGGCGCGGTCGCGCGCCACGAGGTGGAGCACATGATCGAACGTCAGAAGGCCGCCAAACTGCAAGCCGGGCAAGCCGGAAAGTACCGAGGTGGGCGGCGCCCTTTCGGTTACGAGCGCGACGGCGTCACCGTGCGACCGGCTGAGGCCGCCGCCGTGCTCGACGCCTCCAGGCGAGTACTGCACGGTGAGACGCTGGGCTCGATCGCCAGGGAGTGGAACACCAAGGGCATCACCACCGCGACCGGCGCGGACTGGACCTCGATTTCCCTGCACAAGGTCCTGATCCGCCCCCGCAACGTCGCGATCATCGAGCACGAGGGGCGGGAGCTCGCCAAAGCGGAGTGGCCCGCGATCGTGCCCATGGATGTCTGGCTGGCACTGCGTGAATTGCTCGCCGACCCTTCGCGACGTTATCCCCGCAGCGTCGACCGGCGCTGGCTGGGCTCCGGGCTGTTCCTGTGTGGCGTGTGCAACGACGGCACCACGATGCGCAGCGCTACCACGACGGGGGGCGCCAGCGGCCCGAAGCGGCCGACCTACCGCTGCAAGGCTGGGGCGCACCTGGCGCGGGTCGCCGAGCCGGTCGACGAGTTCATTACCGCAGTGGTCCTGCGGCGCCTGGCCCGCCCTGACGCGCGGTTGCTGCTGCGCGCGCGTCCCGACGTCGACATTGCGGGCTTGTCGGCGGAGGCCGAAGCGCTGCGGGTGCGCGACGGGGGCCTGGTCGAGATGTTCGCTACCGGTGTGATCACCCGTGGTGAGGTGGAGGTCAACCGCCAGCGGATTCGGGATCGACTGGCCGAGATCGCCGCTGAGATGGCCGCTGCCGCAGCGGGGTCACCGTTGGACGGCTTCGCCGGTTCGGACGACGTCCGTGCAGCATGGGAGGCCGCATCGGTGTCTCGGCGTAAAGCTGTCGTCGACACGCTGATGGTCATAACGCTGCTGCCTGCACCGCGTGGGCGGCGTCCTGGGGGACACTATTTCGACGCCGATTCAGTACGGGTCGAATGGCGTCAGTGAATACGTGAGAAGGTCGGATGCGTTCCATTTCCTTGAGTGTTATATGAGATCCTGAGACCCGTTCCGAATGGGCATCGAAAGCGTGTCCCCGCTTGACTACAGCACGTTATCCGGATAGCGTTCGCAATGTTCCGGTCACCACCGGGGACTTCTGAAAGGAAGTTCACGTGGTACCGCTAGAAACGGAAGACCCGCCGCAAACGGCGGCAGCAAAGGCGCTCAACGCCCATCGGTGGGCGAAAGTCGACGACCGCTCGGAAGCGACCGCGCCAGGTCGCGCCGCCCTCTGGCAGCGGTTCCTCGACGAGGTCGACCCGCACCGTGAGCTGCCCGAAGATGAACGCACCCAACGTGCCCAGGCAGCGCGGAAGCGGCACTACGCCGAGCTAGGCCGCCGCTCCGGCGAAGCCAGGCGCGCTCGGCGTCCCTGCAATATCGACGAAGTAGTCGACCAGATCGTCGACGCCGCCCCGGAACTCTCCGAAGCGAACCGCGCGCGACTCCAAGCACTGCTGAGCAGCACCCCATAAAGCGTCGACCCCCACCTTGGCTGACCTGTGACGGCCAAGAGGCAGGGGTCGAGCGCTTCGTCCAACACGGGGTTCGCGCCCCGTGCAACACCATCAGAACGGTCCAATCATGTCACAGACACCCGACGGACAAAACCTCAAAACATACGCCGAACTTCGCCTCTCAGACGTGCGACTCGCCCGAGCACTGCGACTCGCAGCCCACGTGATCGAGATCTTCGGCGCCGACAACCAGCTAACGCCCGGTGACATCCCCTTAATTCTCATGCGGCGCGTGGATGCGCGGGAAGCCCGAGCGGCCGCTGTGGAGATCGCCACCATCCGCGACCTCCGACGGTCGCTCAACGGAACAGTCAAGATGGACGACGCCGTCGTAGACCCCGATGGCGGCAGAACCGTCCGCGACACCGAAGTCGAGATCCTGCGCACCGAAGCACACTTCGTGTCCTGCGGTGGCCGGTGGATGCGATGAACGCGCCCTACGCCGACACCTGGGAAGACGAGCCCAAGGCGCCACCGTCAGCCACACCCCTGCTCGACGCTGCACTGCGCTACGCCGACCACGGCATCCACGTTTTCCCCCTGTACGTGGCCATCGTGGAGGGCGAAAAGAAGTGCAAGCCGATCAGCCACTGGGACGACCAGAGCACCACGAACCCCGACCGGATCCGATTCTGGTTCGGACCCACCGGCCAGTACCGCAACGCCTCCCTCGCCATCGACACCGGCAAGTCCGAGCTGGTGGTCGTCGACCCCGACGGAGAGCTCGGCCTCGCCAACTGGGCCAACTTCTGCAAGTTGCACAATCTCGGCGGCACATGGATCGCTCACACCCCCGGCGGGGGCCAGCATTGGTTCTACCGCGCCGATCCCGAGCGGCCCGTCAAGAACACCCGTGGCACCGACATCAGGGGTGTCGCAGAGAAAGTCGACACTCGCGGTGCAGGTGGCTTCATCATCGCCGTGCCTTCTCGCGATGACCGAGGTGCCTACAGGTGGGGAGCCGAAGGCGAACCTGAATGGCCGGAGCTCCCCGTAGTGCCGGTAGCGGTCGTCGACGCCGTCAACGGCAAACGTGTCGGTCGACCGAGCAAGCCCACCGGATCCGACCAGAACGTGCTCCCGTTCCGCAGCAAGGATGAAATCCGGCAAGCCCTAGCCGACTCAGGACTCGACGGGTTCCTCAGCGAAGAAGACATCGAGCGCGCCACGGGGGCGGGGGGGCGCCGGTTCACCCAAGATCAGGCCGTCGAGTTCTGCAAACCCCACATGGCCCGACTGCGGGCCGCGAAACAGGGCACCCGCAACGACTCCCTCAACATCGCAGCCAAGTCGCTCTCACACTTCGTGCCCGCGTTCTGGTCGCGCGAGCAGGCCGAAGGCTTCCTATACAAGGCGCTAGACCCCGCCTACCCCCGCGACGAAGCCGAGCGGACCATCGAATCTGCATTCCGCAGCGCCGCCGGTGACTGGGTTGCCGAGAAGATCGAACCATCAGCGCAGCGAGCGGCTGGCCCGGACGACCCCACGGCGACCGAACGGGCGCTCCTCCCCGGTCTACCCGACGAGTTCTGGGACGCCAGACCCGTGCTTCAGCACATCCGCCAAGCGGCGTGGGCCCGGGTGCAGGTGCCCGATGTCGTGTTCTACAGCCTGCTCGCCCGCCTAAGCGCCGTGCTCGACCACAACATCAAAGCGGACTCCGGCATCGGCAGGCCCGCCTGCCTCAACTTTTACGCAGCCGTCGTCGGCTCCAGCGGCGACGGCAAAACCCAGGGAGTCCGGGTCGCCAACGAACTCATCCCCGACCCCCACGGGCTCGACTTCGAGGGCACCCTGCCCCTGGGCTCCGGCGAGGGCATCGCCGAGGCGTACCAGGATTACGTCGAAGAAGAAGGCGACAACGGCAGGCCACGGAAGGTCAAAAGGCAAGTCCGCCATAACGTCCTCATGTACGTCGACGAAGGTCAGGCGCTCATCAAACTGCTATTCGAGCGCAACGGCGCCACCACCGGCGCCGCGCTGCGCACCGCATGGGGCGGCGGCCTGATCGGACAGAAGAACGCCACCGGTGAGACGACCCGCATCGTCAGGGAAGGCAGCTATGCCTTCGGGCTCATCGTCGCCATGCAACCCGCAGTCGTCGACCAGCTCCTCGCCGACGGCGGCACAGGCATGCCTCAACGGTTCGCCTGGTCCACCGCCGTCGACCCCAACATCCCCGACGAACGGGTCCCGTGGCCCGGCGACCTACCCTGGGACCCACGGGTCATCCGCGAAGGCGTCACCATCCGCTTCGCGGACACGATCAAGGATGAGCTGTTTCGCGCCAGCGTCGCCCGTAAACGGGGCGAGCCCGACGCCCAGCTCGCCGACCTCGACGGCCAGTCGCCGCTCATGCTCGTCAAACTGGCCGCCCTGCTCGCACTGCTCGACTCCCGCACCGACGTCACCGTGGAGGACTGGGATCTCGCCCACACGGTGTGGGACACCTCCTGCAAGGTGCGCACCGCACTCGTGCAGCACAGCGCCGAGGAGAAGCGACGCTCGGAGGAGGTCCGCTCCGAGCTGTACTTGGAGCGCAAGGTCCGCGAGACCATCGCGGTCACCGCCGTTCCGCGGCACATCGAACGAATAGCCAAGCTCGTCGCCAGGTGGGTACACGCCTCGACGGACGGGGTGAGCCGCGACGACATGCGAAAGGGGCGCTGCGCTAGCCGCGATAAGAAGTACCTCGACTCGGCCATCGAGCACGCGGTCGCGCAGAAGTGGGTCCGTCTGGACGGCGGCGCCTACGTTCCGGACCGTGGCCTCGCAGCGGTCGACGGATGAGGGGGGACACGCTCATGCGTTTGTGCAGGTCAGATGGGGGGACATCCGTTTCCGCAGGTCGCCCTATTTCCGCAGGTCAGATGGGGGGACGGGGGGACATGGGGGGACATCGGTGTCTCGCCCGCAAAAACTTGAAAACCCTTGAGTCCTTAAAATACATGCATACTTCACTATATATGCAGGTAGAGAGCTCGGCCAAGATCGGCAGGGGGGACGCCTTGGGTGGCCGATTCTCCGGGGAGGGCCGCCCGGCCGATGTCCCCCCTCGAAAGTGTCCCCCCAAGTACGCCGTAGGCGCGCCACCGTGGCCCGGAGGGGGCTCTCGTGAGATCCTGACCGTGCGACAGGCGCTCCCGGATCGGCACAGACTCGGCAGCGGCCAGCGCGCGACGGCCCCTTGGTGCTGACCGGGGGCCGTTGCCGTGTGCGGGGTCAGTCGCTGCTGGCCCGGGGCGGTGGTTCGGCCCAGCGTTGGGCGGTGGTGCGGGGGATGTCTGTGGCGTCCTCGATCTCACGCCAGGACAGGCCGTGGTCGTCGTGGAGGGCGGCGAGGACGGCGCCTCCGTGCTGGGAGTTGATTTCGCGGCGTCGCATGGATTCTTGGGCGGCTGCGATGAGATCGGCACGGAGGTCGCCGGTGCGCGTGTCGCCGAGCAGCGCGTCGAGGGCTTCATCGACTGTCATGGGCGCGCCCCCTTGCCGGAGGTGTCCCACCAGTGGGACAGTTGGTGGAACACCACCCACCCTACCAAGTGCGAGGGGTATCGAGATGAGCGGCAACCGTCGCGTAATCCACGTGAGCTGCTCGCAACACGGCGGACCACGCGGGTTCACCAACCTCGTCGCCTCCAAGCTCGACGGGGCAATCGAGCTCGACCCCCACGTCGACGGCTGCTGTGTGATCCTGTTCGACGAGGACGCGGCTTGCGCGCTGTCCGATGCCCTAGTGGAGTGGTTGGGGTGAACCGGTGCACTGGTATGCACGGTCCAAGCGCAAACGTGACACCCACTGGGGGCAGGAGTTCGGCGGCGAAGTTGTAGCCGTGTGCGGCATTACGTTCCGCCTGCTGATGCCCATTGAGCGGCCGGAGTGGAAGTTCATCTGCCCGGTGTGCTGGGAGGACCCGTACCGGCCGTTGGTGGACTGACCGTAGAAACCTGAACCGAGAGACCATCGGCGCGTATTTCAACGCCTGCCGAATAGCGGGGTTAAGCTAGCCGGTCACAGGAGGTGACCGCCCGTGCCCAAAGGTTCGCGCACGTACCTCGCGTCGAACAGCGCCAGCATCGCCGAGCAGGAGATCCGCTGCTACGAGCTACGCCTGACCGGCATGTCACTGGACAACATCGCCAAGCAGGTGAAGCTGTCCAAGGGCACCGTGCACAACCGCATCCAGGCCCACATCGAGCAGCGGGTGCAGCCACTGGCCGACGAGCTCCGCGCCGTCATGGTCGATCGCCTCGACACGTGCATCGAACGCCTGCACGGCCAGATCTTGGATGACGAGCTCGGTAGCCGTCTCGCCCGCAACATCGAAGTGCTGGTGAAGGTCGAGGAGCGTCGGGCGAAGCTGCTCGGGGTCGACGCCCCGGAGCGGGTGGAGGCCACGGTCACTGAGGTCACCCAGGAGGATCTGGCGCTGGCCGAGCTGGTGCGCGAAGCCCAAGCCGCCGCAGCCGTGCAAGAGGCGCAACTGCGGGGCACGCCGTGAGGTTCGTGGTCGAGGTGTTCGGCCGCCGCGTACTGGAGGTGTCGACCGAGACGGAGCCGGTTCCGGCGTCGCCCTCCGGCTTGGAGGCGACGTCCGGTGGCCAGTTCGAGATGGGGTTCAGCGCGCTACGCGACGGTGAGGTCACCTGCGCGACACAACGACGAGGGGGCATCACGTGAGCTACGCACTGTTCATCGCACTGGGGTTGCTGTTCCTGGCCGCGAGTTTCCTGGTCACGCACGCCACCGGCCGGATCGTGATGGTGGTCGTGTCGTGTGTGTCGTTCCTGATCGCCGCGATTTTGACGCTCGTCGGGGTGTCGGGCGGCTGAGTGACCGCCACCCTCGCCGCGCCGCAGACCACCCAGTTTGACCTGCGCGCTTACCTGGCCAAATTGAACGCTGACGCCCTCGTGCGCTCACCGGACTACCGACGGGCAGTGACCCGCGTCGACCCGCTGGCGTTCGCTTTGGCCTACCTTCCGCACCACCTGCGCGGCGACGAGACCGGCGGGCAGATCACGTTCTCCGAGTTCCACCTCGACCTGATCGAGCAGGCCCGGCAGTGGATCGTGCCCGACGAGCTGCCCGCGCAGCACCGGGACGCCTACGTGGCACCCCGTGGCTGCGGGAAGTCCACATGGCTGTTCCTGATCCTGCCGCTGTGGGCCGCCGCGCACGGCTGGCGCAAGTTCGTCGCCGCGTTCGCCGACTCAGCGGCGCAGGCGGAGATGCACCTGGGCAGTTTCAAGCACGAACTGGACACCAACGTGCTGCTGCGCCTCGACTACCCGGACCTGTGCCGCCCGGCCCGGCGTCCTACTGGCACCGTGGCGGCCGACCGGGCGGGGATGCTCGTGACGAAGGCCGGGTTCACGTTCGCCGCCCGGGGGATCGACTCAGCCTCCCTGGGTATGAAGGTGGGGGAGAAGCGCCCTGACCTGCTCATTCTCGACGACATCGAACCCGACGAGTCGTCCTACTCCGCGTACCAGAAGGTCAAGCGTGAGGCAACGCTGCTCGATGCGATCCTGCCCCTGAACGTCTACGCGCGGGTGGTGCTCGTCGGCACCGTCACCATGCCCGGCAGCCTCGTGCACGACCTGGTGAAGACCCGCACGCTGCCCGGTGAGCCTCCGGCGGAGTGGGTGGTCTCGGAGAACTTCCGCTGCCACCACTACCCGGCCATCCTGGACAACGGGGACGGCACGGAGCGGTCTATCTGGCCCGCGAAGTGGCCGCTTGAGTACATGCAGACGATCAGACACACGAGATCGTTTCGTAAGAACTATCAGAACGATCCGATGGCCGCCGACGGCGACTACTGGACAGATGAGGACTTCACTTACGGCTGCCCGTCGCCCCTGACTCACCAGCTGCTGAGCATCGACCCCGCTGTGACGAGCAAAGGCAAGTCGGACTTCACCGCACTGGCCGTCATCGGCTACAGCAAGCCCCGAGGCGAGTGCGTGGTGCGGTGGGCGCGGGCTGTGCGCATCCCCCCGGGCACGGAGCTACGGGACCTCGTGCTGCGCACGTTGGACGCCTATCCGGACGTCATGGGCGTGACGGTCGAATCCAATCAAGGGGCAGACGCGTGGCGGGCCATCCTGCACGGACTGCCGGTGCCGCTGAAGCTCGTTCACCAGCACGAGCCGAAGGAAGTGCGGGCGGCGCGGCTACTCAACCACTACCAAAGACGGCGTGTCGTGCACGAAGTGAAGCTGCACGCGGTAGAGGAGCAGATGGTAAGCTTCCCAAAGGGTCCTAACGACGATCTTGTTGACGCGGTAGGCACTGGCGTCTCTGTCTTCCTGGGCAAGAAGCAAGTGGCCGGGGTGGTGACCGCCAGCTATGTCTAAGGAGGCACGGTGCACGGTCACTGCACGGTCTGTGAGGTCGAGGGGGATCTCCGACGCGGGATGTGCACGACGCACTACAACCGCTGGCGGAGAGGGAGTCCGCTTGACGCCCCGAAGCAGGTCAGGGTGTACGGCGACGTTTCCACTCGCCTTCTTGCACACTCCGAAGACCGCCCCGGACCGCTTGACACTCCGTGCCGCGTATGGACGGCCGACATCGACGATGACGGCTACGGACGCATCGGTATCGAGGGACGTTCAGAGCGGGCTCACCGGGTCGCCTACCGGACATTCAAGGGTCCGCTTCCCGCTGCACCGCTCGTGCCGGATCACCGCTGTCGAGTGCGGGCCTGCATCAACTGGGAGCACCTGGAGTTCATCACGTCGCGGGAGAACACGCTTCGTGGCGACACCGTGGCGGCGCGGAACGCAGCTAAAGAGTTCTGCCCGAAGGATCACCCGTACTCGAAGGCCAACACTTACATCCGCCCGGATGGCCGGGGCCGCGAGTGTCGCACTTGCCACGGCTGGCAGGTGGATCTATCTCTTCCTTAGGAGTCAGCAGTGAGCGCACCGGTGGACAACTTCGTGAGGCTGGCCCTGGCTGAGACGGTGCCTGATGACACGCCGTCGGGTGGGCTGGGTGACCTGATGACGGGGCTGTCGCAGCTCGACGACGCCATGCCGGGCTACCACAAGGCCGGACAGTACTATTCGGGCGAAATCCCTGAGTTCTTCGCGTCCCCGCGACTACGGCGGGCCATGATGCGCACCGGGGCAGCGTTCCGATTCAACTTCGCCCGCATCCCCGTCGACGCGGTCGTTGAGCGGCTCAAGCTGGCCGCTGTGACCTGCACGGACGCCGCTGCCGACGCGGCGCTGCGGGACATCTGGCTGCGGAACAAGGTTGCACTTCAGTCGCGGCAGTGGATCCGCCGGGCGTGTGAGTTCGGCGACGCCTACGTGATCGTGTGGCCCAGCGACGACGACAGCGGCGTGGACATCTTCTACAACAGCCCGCAGTGCGTGCGGATCGTCTACGACACGGAGAACCCGCTGCTCAAGTCCTACGCCGTGAAGCGGTGGGAGCTGGGCGACAAGCGCAAGCGGGCCGACGTGTACTACCCGGATCGCATCGAGAAGTGGATCACGAAGCCGGGCGCGAAAGGCGAGAAGTCGGGTGACTGGATGGAGTTCACCGACGACGACGGCGCGTGGCCGGTGGACAACCCGTTCGGTGAGATCCCCGTGTTCCACTTCCGCACCGATCAGCCCTACGGGGAGCCCGTGCACAAGGGCTTCTACGGGCCGCAGGACGCGATCCACAAGCTGATTTTGTCCCATATGGCGGGCGTAGATTACCAGGCGTTTCCGCAGCGCTACGCCCTGATGGCGCCCGACATGGACTCCTCGGAGCCCGCCGAGCAGGACGAAGATATCTTCGCGTTCCCCGACACCGGAACGGGCTCCACCGTCCCACCTGCCGGCGAGGGCCGCTCCCAGTTCAGCGCCGACCCCGGATCCGTCTGGTACATGCGCGGGCTGACCGGCGTCGGCCAGTTCGATACCGCCCCGCACACCAACTTCACCGAACCGATGCTCACCTACCTGCGCATGGGCTCGGAGGTGACGAACACACCGCTGCACCGGATCGACCCCACCGGGGACGCCCCGTCGGGCCAGTCACTGCGCGCGGCCGAAGCCCCGTTCGTGCACAAGGTCGAGGATCTCCAGCTTTCGCTGGGAGACACGGCGCGGGAGGTCTTCGGGTTCTCCCTGCGTGTGGCCGGGTTCGCCGCTGAGGTCACCGTGCGCTGGACCCCCGCACAGACCGTGGATGACCTGGAGGGCTGGCAGACGGTCGCGGAGAAGATGGACTGCGGCGTGCCTCCTGCGCAGGCTTTTCTCGAGGCCGGTTATTCCGACGAACAGGTGGAGAAGTGGTTCGGGCCGGAAGGCGAGATGCCCCGCCCGGTTCCGGTGCCCCCGCCGCTACCCACTCCCGCACCGCCGCCGGTGGGCGTGCCGTCGCTACCGCCCGGTAACCCGAAGTAACATCTCATCACCCGTTGAAATGAGGTAAGCATGGCCGCCGACCCTCCCGTGGACCCACCCGTCGACGATCCGCCACCCGTAGACCCACCCGAGTGGACCCCGCCCACCAAAGATGAGCACGAGCGGATGCAGCGGGCCTTGGCGAAGGCGAACGCCGAGGCCAAAACTCACCGTGAGGCCGCCCGCGCCCTCCAGGCGAAGTCCGAGGACGCCGACGGCAAAGCCGCACGTGAGGCCGCCGACGCCGCCGAGAAGCGATTCAAGCCGGTCGCTGTGCGCTCCGCCGCGAAGGCCGCGTTTCTGGAGGCCGGTCTACAGGGCAGCACGCCGGAACGCATCGCGCGAGTGATCCGGATGCTCGACCTCGACGCGCTCGACGTCGACGACGACGGCGATGTCACCGGTCTCACCGAGCAGGTCAAGGCCATCAAGGCGGACTACCCGGAGCTGTTCACCCCGACCGAGAAGCGGCCTCCGCGTCTCAACACGGGCGACAGGCCGCCCAGCAACGGCAAACCGATGACCACCGGTGAGAAAATCGCTGCGCAGGTGCTCGGGCGATGACCCTGGTGCAGCTCGCCGCGATCCTCGCCGTCATCGTCGGTGCTGGCGGGGCCGGTGCGGTACTCCAGAAGGCGGTGAGGTCATTGCGTAGATTAGGCAGGGTGGCGGACGGAATCCTGGGCGACGGAACCAAAGACCACCCCGGTGTGATCGCGGGTCAGGCTGAGCTGAAGGCCGCCGTCGACGAACTGAAGACGCAGGCCGCCGGGGACCTGGCCGACATTCGAGCCGATTTGGCTGCGGTTAAGGCCGATGTGGGTGCCGTGAAGGAGCAGACGGCGGCGATCGAGACGAAGCTCGACGAGCACGTGGACACGGTCGCGCCGTCACTGCTCGCTGATGGTCAGAGGTGGGGCGCTGAGCTCCAAGCGGCGTCGGAAGACAACACGCGCAGGATCGCAGCACTCGAAGCGCACACCGGGACGGATGACCCGGTAGTAGGCTCTTAGCAACGCAGCAGTACCAGCAGCGCGGTTAGTCGGCCAGATGGCCGTGTAGCCCAGGCGGACCCGGATGGGGCGCGGAGGCATCCCCCCATCCCGTTGAGTCCCCGAAGGGCTGCGAGCAATGCCAACCCGCAATACGTTTGAGGCGTGGATTCCCGAAGATTTCGGGTCCAATGTCATCCAGCGCGTCACCCAGGTCTCCGCGCTTGAGGCGTACGCGCAGAAGGTGCCGATGGGCACCCAAACCCGTTCGACCCCCCGCTCCGCCGGTGTCGGCGTCGGCATGGTCTCCAAGGGCGGCACCTACTCTGAGGACGCCAGCACCAACGACGAGGTCGTGCTGCGGGTCCAGAAGTTCGGTCAGGCCATCCGCATCGCCGAAGAGGACATCGACGACTCCCTGGCCGACATCGTCAACGCCAAGACCGTCGACTGGGCCACTGCCTACGCAAAAACTTTGGACAACGCCTGCCTCGCGGTGACCGCCGCGAAGGGCACGTCGGGCTGTGCGTTCGACTCCCTCTACTACCTGCTCACACAGGCCGACGCCTCGACCGGCTACAGCGCCAACGCGAACATCACCGCCTCTGCGACCGGCGCCCCGGCGACGGGCGCCGTATACGGCGACCTGTCCACGGTCGCGGGCATCTACGAGGGCGGCGACTACTTCGACGAGGCAGACAGCATCGTCATCGCGCACCCCCGGTTTAAGAGGATTCTTCGCGGGGTCCTGGACGCCCAAAGCCGCCCGATCTTCCAGGAGGGCTCGACCGGAGTTCCCGGCGGGGCGCAGGGCCAGACGGCGGACACCGTTTTCGGCTACCGGGTGCACTGGTCGCTTGGTGCGAAGACCTCCGCTGTCCCCACCCCGACCCCCACGGGCAACCCGCTGATGGTCATCGGAAACCCCCGATACCTGCTCCTGGGTGTCCGGTCCGGCCCGGAGACCGTGTTCATTGACGGTCGCAACGGGCTCGCCGCGCTGACCGACGAGTCGATCCTGAAGATGCGGTCCCGTCGGGCGTTCGCTCCGGGTGTTGAGCAGGCGTTCTCCATCTATGAGTACAAGGGCGCCTGATAGCCATGCCCGACGAGACGCAGGTCGCCGACGGCGGCCGACACGAGCTGGTCACCGATGAGCCGGAGACCGGTCCACGGGCCGATCAGCATCCGGCGTTGCACGGCGACCCAGAGGGCGAGGTCGCCTCACGGTCGCTGGATTCCGACGGCATGACGTTCCGCAAGACGTTCGCCATGGCCGGACCGGCGGAGATCCCCGCCGACCACCCGTGCCATGAGGACAACGCGGGGCGTGTGCTGGAGGAGGCCATGCAGCGGGGTCTGCACCCCAGGGCGAAGGCACGGTTGGTGAGCAGCGAAGTCGCGGAGGTCAGCCGCCGGGGCGTGGTCACCACCCACTGCACGTACGCGGTGGAGGTCGTGCCGTCGATCACCGACACGGAGGCGCACAAGACGGTGACTTCGTCCTCCGAAGTGCGGGAGAAGTCGCGCGGTCTCGTCGAATGACCGGGTGGGGCGCGGACCTCATTGGGCGGCCACCGCGCCCCACCCAACCTGAGCCGGGAGGGAGGCACTGATGACGCAGACCACGTGGGCTACAGCGGCGGACGTGGCCTCCCTGACCGGCGCCACAGTGACTGACCCGCAGCTCACCCAGGCCAACGCGGCGATCGAGCTGCACGCCGGGCGGCTCTACACCGACGCTGCTGTCCGTACCGGCACCCGCGACATCGAGTGGATGCGCCGGGCCTGCGCCTACCAGGCCGCGTGGATGCTCGCTCAGCCGGACATGTTCACGCGGCTGGAGATGCAAGCCATATCCGCCACCGGCCGCCCCGTGCCGATCATCGCCTCCGCGTTGACCCTGGCGCCGCTGGCCCGCCGGGCGCTGAATCGCGTCTCGTGGTTCCGCTCCCGCAGCCTGCACGTCCGCTCCCCGTTCGAGGACGGCCTGGGGCCGTTGTCGACGGCGATCGTCGACTACGACGACACCGGCGAGGGGTGGTAGCCGTGTACGTGGTCGCCACCTGCACTGCGTCGGTCCTGCGGGGCACCAGCACCGACACCTACGGAGACACGATCGACAACTCCACCGTGGCCGCCACGGGGATCATCGCGTCAATCCGGGAGATGTCCCGCACGGTGCTCGACCCGAACACCCAGGAGCCGCGCATTCTGCGGTTCGTCGAGGGCGTCATGCCCGCTGGCACTGATGTGCGCGACACCGACCAGATCCGGGATGACACCTACGGCGTGACCTATTTCGTCGAGGCGGTGACACAGAACCGTGAGCCGGGGTTCACTCCGGACCTGAAGTTGCAGCTCAAGCGGGTCAGCTAGCCCCGTAGAGGGGTCTTGATCCGCACCGCAGGGACCACGCCGTAGAGGCGGGGAGGGAGGTACCGCGTGACTCGGATCGAGATGGACCCCGACTGGCAGCGGAACCTCGACGTCCCCGTTGCGGAGCTTCTTGAGCGTCTCGGCACGGAGATCGAGGCCGACGCGAAAGAGCACTGCCCGGTGCGGACGGGGAAGCTGCGGGAGTCACTGCATCACGTTGTGGAAGGCGACGAGGTGCGCATCGGGTCGGACCTCGATTACGCCGGGTACGTCGAGGAAGGCCACCGGATCGTCGCCTGGGGCCATGAGACGGGCCGCTTCGAGGAACCGCAACCCTTTTTGAGGCCAGCGCTCTACAAGCCGCGTGGTGCCTGATGCCCACCATCCTGCGCGCGAACACCGAGCTGGTGGCCATGGCGTGGCTCGCCGGGGTCACGGGCCTCACTTCGGACATGGTCGCGGCGGTCCTGCCGAAGGACACCACAGCGTGGGCCGCTACCGGGTTCGTCACCGTGCGGGCCGTCGGCGGCGCACCGGGCATTCACGTGCCGATGCGGCAGCCGGTGGTCACGGTGGACACGTGGGCGGTGCGGCCGGGCTCAGCTAAGCCGCCGTGGTTCCTGGCCAACCACCTGGCGGAGCTGGTCGACGTCGGTTGCCGGGCCGTGGATGCGTCCCGGACGGTGACGCTGCCGACGAACTACGGCACCGCCCGCGTGCATTCGGCCTACCTGGTCAGCGAACCGCGCCGGGCGTATGGCGATCAGGGCGACTACGCCCGCTACACCACGGACCTCGCCCTGAACTGGGTGGACCTGTCATGAGCCTGGATAGGCAATCGCTGGCGAAGCGGGGTTTGCGCCGGTGCACGCGGTGCAGCGTGGTCAAGGCGTTGACGGCGTTCCCGAAAGGGTCGGCGAAGTGCAAGCCGTGCAAATCCGTGTACGACTTCGAGAGGGCCTCCAAATGAGCCGCTACGCCCTCGTGGGCGCTGTCTCGGGTGAACTGCTCAGCCACGGCGGCCGGGTGCTCTCGCACGATTCACAGGCCGAACTGGAGTTCCTGTTCCCCGGTGCGCGCGTCGTGGAGCTTCCCCGGCACATCGAACCGGGGCAGACGCTGCCCGTTGCTCAACACCCAGGCATGGCCTCCGTCCGGTGGCCGCTGAGGAAGGACGAGTTCAGATGAAGATCCGCACCACCATGCTGCCGGACGTCGAGCTGGACGTCGATGCGGCCGAGTTCACCGATCTGTCGCGCCAGGGGCTCCTGGTGGACAACAGCGCACCGAAGCGGCTACCGGAGGGCGTCGAGCTCCCGGCCGATGTGCTTGACCCGAAGGGAATCTGACCAATGTCGATCACTGCCACCAACCTGATCCTGGGCCCCGGCACCCTCTACACCGGTGCGTTCGGTGCGACCGAGCCCGCCGACACCGCCGTCAACACCACCCCGGAGGTGTCCGCCTGGACCGACCTGGGCGCCACCGATGGTGGCGTGAAGCTCACCATCGACCAGAAGTTCACCGAGCTCACCGTCGACCAGGTCGTCGACTCCCTGGGCCGTCGCCTCACTGCACGCGAGATCATGGTCGACACCAACCTCGCGGAGCCGACGCTGGCGAACCTGCAATTGGCGATGAACGGCGGCACGGCGGCCACCGGCGCCGGGTTCTCAAGCCTGGATCCGCTGAACGTCACCAGCGCCACCCAGCCCACCTATGTTGCGGTGATCCTCGATGGTTTCGCACCGGCCGGTTTCCGTCGTCGGGTTGTCATTCGCAAGGCCCTGAACACGTCCAGCATCCAGTCGGCCTATGCGAAGGACAAGGAGACCTACATCCCGGTCACGTTCGCCGGGCACTACGTCTCGTCCTCGATTACCCCGTTCCACATCACCGATCAAACCTCGTGACCCGAGTTGTCGCCACGACTAGCCGGGAGGCCGCCACATGATTGAGCTCAAAAGCAAGACCGCCGAGCGGGAGATGGTCGACCTGTTCTCCGTTGACGGCACGGTCTATCAGATGCCTGTGCGGGTCGGTGCCGGTATGGCCCTGGGGTACATGAAGATGACCCGCACCCACGGTCAGGAGGCCGCTATGGGGTGGGCGCTGGAGAACGTGCTCGGCACAGCGGCCTACGACGCCCTGACGAACTGTGCCGATCTCGAAATGGACGACCTCGAAGCGATCATGAAGGTCGTGCACGACAACGTCATGGGGGCGGTGGAAGCGGGAAAAGGGAAAGGACCGCGCGGCTAGAGCAAACGATGTGGGTTCTCGACCATCTCGACGATTTGGAGGCCGACTTCCTTGTCTTCTATCGGATCGACGACATCGAGACCCTCACGGGGCCACGGTTCCTGTCCCTCGCCCTGCGGGTGTTCGCCTATCAGGGCGTGATGGCCGCCAGGGCGATGGCACAGGAGGAAACGGCTAGCGGTGGCAGTCACCGAAACGGGACGGAGGTGAGGCAGGTGGAGAGCAGTAGGGCGGCTATCACCGCCGATCCCGTGCTCAGCGGACTGGTGTCCTGGGGGTCCGGCTGATGGGCGGCTTTAAGATCGCGGAGGCCTTCGTCTCGGTCAAGTCCGACGCCACTGGCTTGCGGGAGGAAGTCAGCCGCGACGTCAAGGAAGCCGGGGCCGGGCAGGAGATAAAGGTCGGGCTGAAGGTAGACAAGGCCAACCTGGGCGGCCTGATGTCGAACCTGGCGCCGTTCATCATGCCCACCATCGCGTCGATCACTCAGTTGTCCGGCGTGCTCGGGTTGGTGCCCGCTGTGGCGGGGGCGGCGGGCCTGGCTTACGGCACCCTGAAGGTGGGGATGTCGAACTTCGCCGACTCCCTGAAGACCGGGGACACCCCGGCGCAGCTCAAGAAGGCCAACGAGGCCCTGGCCGACCTGTCCCCGAACGCCCGCGCCGCTGCCCTCACGGTCCGTGGGCTGGGTCCAGCGTGGGACTCGGTGAAGCTCGACGTCCAAAACCGGCTGTTCGCGGGGATGTCGGGTGTCATCCAGAAGGTCGCGAAGGCTGACCTGCCGGTGCTGCGCAGCGGCATGGATGGTATGGCTGGGTCGCTGAACCTGGCGGCGAAGTACACCGGGGCGTGGTTGACGAGTGCGAAGACGACGACCGACATCAGGACGATCTTCGACAACTCGGCGGTGGCCGGGGGAAATCTGGCGCGGTCCATCCAGCCGATCCTGGGTCTAATCCGCGACGTCGGCGCTGCGGGTTCACGGTTCCTTCCCCAGCTCACCGGCGGGTTCGCCGCAGCGTCACAAAGGGCCGCCGACTTCGTATCGAATGCCCGCGACACCGGGAAGCTGCACGAGTGGATACAGACCGGCATCGACGCGGTTAAGCAGTTGTGGGCCATATTCGGAGATCTTTTCGACATCATTAAGCAGATCTCCGCGCATCAGGGTCCGGTCAATATGCTTGATATCATCAAGGCAATTACCGGGGGCATAAGATGGCTCGTCGATAACATGCCGGAATTGATACCCATTATCGAGGGTATCGTCGTCGCCTGGAAAGCGTGGCAAGTAGCGCAGTGGGCGCTGAACGTCGCCATGGACGCCAATCCCATCGGCCTCGTGATCGCCGCAGTGGCGGCGCTGGCCCTGGGCGTCTATGAGCTGATCAAACACTGGCAGGCCGTCAAGGACTTCCTTGAGGCGACCTGGCAGTGGATCAAAGACGCCGCCAGCTCCATCTGGGGCGCCATCCGGGACTATTTCGTCGGCATATGGAACAACATCCACGACTCGGCAGTAGCCGTCTGGGATGCGATCCGCGACTCGACGCTGTCAGTCTGGGGCGCGATCCGCGACTTCCTGACCGGCATCTGGAACTTCATCCGCGACACCGCCACGACCGTGTGGGACGCGATCACGGGCTATTTCACGCGCCTGTGGAACGCGCACAAAGACCTGATCATCCCGATTTATACGGCCATTCGTGACTTCCTGACCGGCATCTGGAATAGCATTCGGGACACGGCGACGTCGATCTGGAATGCGATCAGCGACTTCTTTACTCGGACCTGGAATGCGATGCGCGACATCGTTACCAGCGTATGGAACGCCATTGTCGGGTTCCTTACTCCGGGGTTCAACGCCTTCCGTGCCGGTTTCGAGGTCGTTTGGAACGCCATCAGCGGCGTGTTCACCACCGTGTGGAACGCCATTTCCGGTACCGCGACCAGCGCGTGGAACAGC
>JAICSB010000643.1 GCA_025937115.1 Pseudonocardiaceae bacterium
CCAGCCGCTCGGAGATCTCCCGCAGCGAGGTCTTGTCGTAGCCCTGCTCGGCGAACAACTCCAGAGCCACCGACCGGATCGCCTCCCGAGTATCGGTACGTCGTTCGTCCATCGTGTCCAGTCTCCCCGAGTCCGCCAGCCGCACTTACTTGACGACCGGCTAGTAAGTGATAGCGTACTCCTTGGAAGCCGCTAGCCGGCCGTCAAGTAAGCGTATCGAGTGACGGAGGATGAGATGACCACGACCACTGCGCGGCCGGCTCGTGCTGTGGATCTGCCCCGCTCGAAACGGGAGATCTACACGGTGATGAGCGGTCTGATGATCGCCATGCTGCTCGCGATGCTGGACAACCTCGTGGTGGGCACCGCGATGCCGACCATCGTGGGCGAGCTGGGCGGCCTGGCGCACCTGTCCTGGGTGGTCACCGCCTACGCGCTGGCAACCGCGGTGTCCACCCCGGTGTGGGCGAAGCTCGGTGACCTCTACGGTCGCAAGGGCGTGTTCATGGCGTCGATCGTGGTGTTCCTGATCGGGTCCGCGCTGACCGGGCTGTCCCAGAACATGGGTGAGCTGATCGGCTTTCGCGGCGTGCAGGGCCTGGGCGCCGGTGGGTTGATGGTCGGCGCGATGGCGATCATCGCTGACCTGGTGCCACTGCGCGAGCGGGGTCGCTACCAGGGGATGATGGCCGCGGTCATGCCGCTGGCGTTCGTCGGCGGTCCACTGCTTGGCGGCTTCCTCACCGACAACTTCAGCTGGCGCTGGGCGTTCTACATCAACCTGCCGCTCGGTGTGCTCGCCCTGGTCGTGGTGGCGTTGACCATGCACCTGCCGGGACGCCGCGCCGAACGGGTCGTGATCGACTGGCGGGGCGCCGGGCTGCTCGCTGCCGGGCTGGCGGCGCTGACCCTGCTGTGCAGTTGGGGCGGCAGCCAGTACCCGTGGACCTCCGCGCCGATCATCGCGCTCGGCATGGTCACGGTGGCGGCGCTGGCGGCGTTCGTCGCGGTCGAGCGCCGGGTCACCGAACCGGTGTTGTCGCTGGCGCTGTTCCGCAGCCGCAACTTCACCGCCGCCACGACCCTGACTTTCCTCACCGGCTTCGCCATGTTCGGCGCGGTGACGTTCCTGCCGCAGTTCCAGCAGAACGTGCAGGGCGCCTCGGCCACCAGCAGCGGGCTGCAACTGCTGCCGCTGATGGGCGGCATGCTGGCCACTTCCCTGCTCGGTGGGCAGCTAGTCACCCGGACCGGCCGCTACCGTGGCCTGCTGCTCGCCGGGTCGGTGCTGATGACCGCCGGGCTGGGCTTGCTTGCCACCATGAGCATGACCACCGGGCAGCTCACCACCTCGGTGTACATGGTCGTGCTCGGCGTCGGGATGGGCCTGCTGATGCAGACCACCATGCTGGTGGTGCAGAACAGCGTCGCCCAGCGCGACGTCGGCGTCGCCAGTGGCGCCGCCACCCTGTTCCGCACCATCGGCGGCTCGATCGGGGTGTCGCTGCTGGGCACCTTGTTCGCCCAGCAAGTGCAGTCCGCACTCCCTGACCGGCCCGGCGGCGCCCCAGCTGGGAGTCCACTCACCCCCGGCATGCTCGAAGCTCTACCCGCACCGTTGCGCGAGGCGTACCAGGCCGCGATCACCAGCGGCATCCACCAGGTTTTCCTGGGGGGCGCGGCGATCGCTGTGGTCGCGCTCATCGCCGCCTGGGCCATCAGGGAGGTCCCCCTGCGAGGCAGCGTCACCACCTGACGGGCACCGTGCCCGAAGGACAGGCGCTGGTTTGTGATTATCCCGTGGCAGATTCGCGATGGTTTGCCTGAGCCAGTCGACGGCACAAGGTGGCCTTTGTGGCAGGCCACTCGGAGGCAATTACCGAGAACATCGCGGAGTCGCGGAGGAGCCCCTGCTCTCCGGGCGCGTGCGACTGCGACCAGTTTCGAAGCACGCCCTCGAATTGCGCACCCAGGCGCTCGATGGCGCGCCGGGATCGCTCGTTGCGCGCGTCAGTCTTAAGGTCGACCCGGACCACACCCAAGGTCTCGAACGCATACTCAAGGAGTAGCAACTTTGCCTCAACATTGATGCCCGTTCGCTGAGCCGAAGCGGCCAGCCAGGTCCAACCAATCTCAATGGCATACAGCTGCGAGAGGCCCGGCCAAAACCGGGGATCCCAGTACGCCGTGCACCCGACGGCCCGCCCATCGCCTTGGCGGAGCTGGG
>JAICSB010000760.1 GCA_025937115.1 Pseudonocardiaceae bacterium
CGCGCAGAAGCAGGGCCGGGACTTCAAGGATCTCACCAAAGATGTCAGCGTGGCGGTCCTGGACAACAGCGACGTCATCCAGGTCGAGGCGCACGGTGCCACCAAGCTGGCCGCGATGCAGACGCTGCAGGCCATCATGGATGGGTACATGACGCTCATTGGTCAGCCCACTGGGGTGTCCCGCAATCTCAGCACCCAGCTGGCGGACGCGCACACGAACACCACCCAGCTCCAGACGCAGGTGCAGCAACTCACCACCGGGGTGACGGCCGGAACCGCCACTCAGGCTTCCCTCAACGATGCCCGGGCCCAGCTCGTCGCCTCCCAGGAGTTGGAAAAGGCGATCCAGGGTCGGATCGATCAGATCAAGCTCACCGGCCAGGACGGCCCGGATGCTCAGCTGCTGACACCGCCGTACTCGATGCCCGACGCCGTGTTCCCGCAGCCGCTGATCGCGGCAGGCACCGGTGCACTGGTCGGTTTGATCGTGGCCGGTGGGGTCGTGGCGATGGGTGCCCGACGCCGGACCAGGCCGTGAGGGTCCGGTTGTGGCCCCCTCAACGGTGACAGCGATCGAGGGCCAAGCCCCTAGCACCACAGCTCGCAAGTCGGCCACCGTTGCAGGTTGGACGCTGGTCAGCAGGGCCACCGGGCTGCTGCGTGTGGTGGTGATCGGGGCGGTGCTGGGACCAACCTACTTCGCCAACGCCTTCCAGGCCGGCTACGTCGTCCCGAACCTGGTGTTCACCATGGTCGCCGGCCCAGTGCTGGCGATGGTGCTGGTGCCCGGGGTGGTCCGGGCCATCGGTGCCGGCGGCATTGCGCGGGGCCGGGAGGTACTCGGCGGGGCGGCCGGGTGGCTGTTCGGCGTTTCCGGCGCCGTGGTGGCGCTGCTGATGATCCTGTCTCCGGCGGTGGCCTGGACACTGACGTTCGGAATTCCGGATCACGCCGTGCGAGCTCAGGGTTTGTGGCTCACCACCGTGCTGGTTTTGCTCGTCGCACCTCAAGTTCTGCTGTACGTCGTGGCGTACCTAGGCATGGCCGCCCAGCAATCCCGTGGCCGCTTCGCGTTGGCTGCCGGCGCGCCCGCCGTGGAGAACGTCGTCTTGATCGCGACGGTCGTCCTGGCTGGCTGGTACTACGGAACCGGCCTCGACGTCGAGCATGTGCCGATCGATATGGTGCTTGCGCTAGGAGTGGGCAGCACTGTGGCGGTCGCGCTACATGCGGCGCTGCAGCTGTTCGGCACCGCTCGGGTGGGCTTACTGACGTGGCCGTCGATGGGTTGGCGGCACGACTCCGAGGCCCGCGCGGTCAGCCGCCGGCTGGTGCGTTCGGCCGGCGTGGCGGCGTGGCCATCCGCGGCGATGTACGTGCTGCTTGCCCTGGGCGGCTCGGTACCCGGTGGCGTGTTCGTCGTACAGCTTTCCTATTCCGTGTTCTATTCGCTGTCCTACGTCAGTGCCCGTGCCGTTTCCATGGCCGCGCTGCCTGGGCTGGCGCACGCCGCCCATCGGGAGGACGGCGCGACGTTCGGTTCGACGTGGCGGCAAGGTCTGTCCTACGCCATCATCGCCAGCCTGCCGCTGCTGGTGCTGCTCGCGATGAACTCCGTACCCACCGCGAACATCCTCGCCAACGGTGAGTTGCGGCAC
>JAICSB010000484.1 GCA_025937115.1 Pseudonocardiaceae bacterium
ACTGGGGTACTACGTGGGTATGCATGATCGACGCGTCGCGGGCTTTGGTGGTCAGCTCGTCATTGCGGCTGTCCAGCCACTCTCGGGCGTGTGTGGCGAACAGCAGCCGGCCGGCGTGCGGATCGACATACAGGCCGCGCGTGAGGCTGCCGTCGATCTCGGCGAGGAATCGCTTGGCCTCGGTCTTGGTGCGGAAGGTCTTGGCTTTCTGCTGACCGGAGGGCTCCCGCCAATTTGCCCGGTAGTTGCCTTCCGGAGTGCGCGAAACGAATGACACGTCAAGCTCCCTTTGGCATCTCATTGAGCCAGGTGTGAAAGAGTTCCCGCGGCACGACCCAGCGCCGGCCCAGCCGCTTCGCTGGGATCTCGCCCGCCCGGATCAGCTCGTAAGCCAGCCCGGCGCCGATGCCCAGCCGGGCGGCGGCTTGCCGCACGGTGTAGATGTCCGTGCGAGCGAAGTCGTTGAGTGACACCGGGTCCTCGGATGGAACGTCAAGGGCCCACAGCGAGGTCACGTTGTCCATGGTTGGTCCTCCTTCCTGCTCACGCGGCTTGATCGTTGGTTGCCGAACAGTTCTCGGTCGGTGGTGATCCGCTTGCTGCGAGTTGCGCGGCGGCGTATTCGGCGTTCCATCGCTGTCGTTCGGCGACGGCGCGCAGCAGCAGCACGGGCCGGGGTGGAATGTCGGGGTCGGTGGGTGCGGGGCGTTCCCACTGGTAGGGGCCGTCTTGAGGGCCGTGAGCGGGTTGAATACCGGCGGTTTGGAGGAGTTGCCGAACGAATTCGCCGCGTTCGGCGCGGTGGTCGTCCAGGGTTTTGTTGGACCACTTGCGGGAGACCAGGACGCGGCGCCCGGCGATGCCGAGGTGTTCGGGTTGGTGGGCCTTGCCCTTGCACCGTCCTGGAGTCATGGAATGCCGGACGCCTTTGGGTTGGATGCCGTAGAGGAGCCATACCGGACACCGCGGCGAGCACGGGGTGACCTGTAGTTCGGCGTGGAGCCGGTGGGCGTGGTCGCGGTGGGCGTCAGTGGCGTGCTCGCCGAGCCCAGCGGCCTGTCCGACGCTCTTGGCCAAATATTTCGTGAGGTAACCGATGTGCCGACCAGCCTCCTCGGTGCCACCCAGGATGCCCTTGACATGTACCTGCGCGCCGAACCGGACGACATGGGCGGGTTCGGTCAGCTGTTCACACGCCTGGTACCAGCTCGGCAGCAGGGCCCCTGTGTCGGGATCAGTGAAGCCTTTTGCGCGTGTATCCCACATCGGCAGTCGCTGTCCGCCGTAGAGCAGCTGGTCATGGGCCGGCCACCAGACTTGGTGGTAGGTCGCGGCGGTGATGGCCCGTAGGTCGGCACGGGGGATGGCTCCGCGGATGGCGGCGTGGAGGTGCGGGGCACCTCGTTTTTGGGGTTCGACGGTGCTGAAGTACTGCACGTCCCAGCCGACGCAGCGGCGGGTGTTCTGCCAGAACCGATCCACCAACGCGGGGAAGTGGATCGCGTCCCGCGCCGCCCGCCGGTAGTCATAGCGATCCGGATCAACCGCCGCGCCCTCGTTATCCACGCGTCCGTAGGAATCGAGGGTGAGGGTGAGAAACGTCGAGGGCCGATACCGTCCAGCGAACACCCGCCCCACCGTCCGTTTGTCGACCGGTCGCCGAGGCAGATCCGGGGCGTCTTGGCGGCGCCGAGTGGAACGCTTAACCGGTTTGGGTGCTGGATCGAGTGGGGTGAGTCGGCCGCGTACTCCGGCGGCGCGGAGTTCGGCATCAAGTTCGGCCACCGAGTCGGCGATCTGCTCACAGGTGACCTCGTCGCCGATGGCCTTGCATTCGGTGTAGACGGCGAGCAGGTCGGCCCGGGTGGCCATCAGTTCCTTGTGGTCCTCGCTGGGTATGGCTCGGTCGGTGACGGGTTCGGCGTCGAGGTGCCAGCCCTGGCGGCATTGGGCCATCCGCAACCGGCGGGCCTTGTCCGCGCAGGGTCGGCATTGGTCCTCTCGGGTGGATCCGCAGGGGACGGGCACGATGTCGATGCGACCGGTGGTGGTGTCGATGCGGCGCATGGCCAGCGGCCGGATGCAGACGCCGTGTTGTTCGGCCAGGGCCTGGGCCACATCAGCTGTCAGCGGTAGCACGGCTTGTTGCGCCCGGGTCGTCCGTGCAGCATCGAAAGTAGCGGGGTCGGTAATGGTGGCCATCAGGCATGCACCTCCTCGACGGTGGTCGCGTACCGCAACATCGGTAGCGGGACGGGGGTGGTGAGGGGTGCCAGTTCAGTGCTCAAATCTCGGTGGGTGGCCCACCGGCTGCCGTAGCCCAGGACCGAGGCGCCGGCGGGTACCGACAGGTAAGTGACCTGACCAGCGGTGGTGGTCATGCTGCGCCTCCGTGAGTGGACCCGCTGGGGTCGGTGGGTTTGGTGGGGAAGGGCAGCACCGAGGTGTCGTGAGTAATGGGGCCGGTGACGAACGTTTCGAGTTGCTTGATCGTGTCGTCGGGGACCCAGCCGGCTCGGATACGGAGGGGTTCGCGGATGCCTTCGCCGAAGACGTAGCCAACCCCGGCCTCGGCTTCGGTGATGCGATTCGCCCACGCGCCGCGCTCGTAGGCCTGGTCCCCCAGCGCCATCCCCACGTGGGATTTCGCCGAGACGCGCAGGCAGATCCGCCGGGGAAATAAATCCCGGACCGGGACGGTGTCTTTGGTGGGTTCCTGGACATAGCCGCGGACGGTGAATCCTAATGCCCGACCCTGCGTGGTCAACAACGCCACACGTTCGGTGATCGCGTCGCGGGTCTTGCGGTCGATGTATTTCGTCAGCGCCCCGATCTCGTCGAACTCCAACAGCTCCAGCGGGTGCTCCGGGCTGATTGGCACCGATCGCACTTCGCCAGCGAATTGGGCTTTTCGGGCGTGCATGGCCGCGACGAGGTCATCGAGCACGGTCAGAGCGTCGGTTCCGGTGACGGCGTAGCGGTGAAAGATCCGCCGTCCGTAGGCCAGTTCCATGCCCTTGGGGTCGATCCCGGAGACCCGGACGAGGCCGTCGCGGATGGCCGGGGCGATGGAGACCAGCGGGCACCACATCGCCGAGTTCTTGCCTGCCCCGGTCGACCCGGCCACCAAGGTGTGGCCTCCGGCGAGGGGGACGTGCCAGTCTTGGCCGTATTCGGTGCGCCCGGAGAACACCCGCCGCAAATCCA
>JAICSB010000208.1 GCA_025937115.1 Pseudonocardiaceae bacterium
ACCGGGTGTGCTCGGCGAGCTTGGTGAATCCCCAGTTGGCCTGCATCTTGGCGTGCAGGAAGTACTGATTGATGGCGGTCAGTTCACTGGTCAGCTGCTCATTGAGTAGCGCCAGGACCTCGTCATCGCCGCGCATAACGCCAAACCCCCTTGGATGGAAATCACTCAGTGATCATTACCGTATCGGTTCTGAACCGGCTTGTCACCGAAGGTGAGCCTGCCCTGACCAGCGGTAATCGGATAAATGAGACCGCGCCGAAGAGCAAGTTCGCCAGTGATCAGGCGGTACGCCACAGCGGACTGGGAAGCTCGTCAGCCGGAGCGCTCAGCAGGGCAACGATCTTGCCGACGCATGACCCGCACCCAGTGCCGGCCTCGCTGCGGGTGACCACGTCCTTGACGGTGCACGCTCCGGCAGCGATGCATCCGCGCACCTCGGCTTCGGTCACCGCCCGGCAGATGCAGACGTACATGGCTCGTGGCCCCTCGACTGGGTGATAGGCAAGGCTAAGCACACCAGATCAACGGGCGGGCGTCTAGTCCTTCGGCTGGCCGCGGCGTTGCCCGCGGTCCTCTTCCACGTCGCGGACGTAGCTTGCAGGGTCCTTGTCCACCGGTTCGACGCCGGCGAAGTGCCTGGCCTCAAAGGTGATGAAGGCAACCGCCAAGTCATGGCGCAGCGGCAGCTCGGCGTGCCGGCGGAAATCTGTGAGGCCCTCGCGTTCCTCCTCGGCCATGTGGTCGCTGTTGGCCTCGTTCGCCTTGGCGACGGCGTCATACCAGCCGTCGCTGCCCACCTCGTGGTCTGCGACCTCGGCGACCGCGTCACGGATGTCATTGTGATCGCCGATCGCGTCCTTGGTTTCGGCCTCCGGGTCGGCGCCCCCGGCGCCTTTGCCCACGCGCAGTAGTTCCGGATAGAAGAGCTGCTCCTCAGCCTCGGCGTGCACCTCGAGGAATGCGGCGAGCCGTGTCCACACAGCGCTGAGAGCCGCGGTATCGGTGCGGTCGATCTGTTCGAGGATCGCGAAGAGCCGCCGCTGCTCATGGTGGTCATCGAGGATCAGCTGGGTGATGTCCATGGTTCTCCTCTCGCAGGCACGGCTGGCGTTAGAAGGTTGTCAGCGGCTGGGTGGCTCTGCGGCCGATGCCGCGGACTTCGAAGCCGACCCGGCGCAGCACGTCTGCGTCGAGCAGGTTGCGAGTATCGATCACGATGCGACGCTGCACCAGCTCAGCCAGCTGTCCCCAGTCCAATAGCCGGAACTCGGGCCATTCGGTGAGCACGACCAGGGCGGCGGCGCCGGAGGCGACCTTGAGCGGGTCGTCGGTGACCTGCAGGTCGTCGGTCATGCCGGGTACCGCGGCGGGAACCCCGGGGTCATAGCCGATCAGGTCGGTGCCCTCGGCGGCCAGCAGCGCGGCCACCGTGAGGGCGGGGGAGTCGCGCAGGTCGTCGGTGCCGGCCTTGAAGGTCAGCCCGAGTAGCCCGATGCGCTGCCCTGCCAGCGACCCGCCGACGGCGTCGCGGACCTTGGCGACCATCCGGTGCTGCTGGTGGGTGTTGGTGTCCAGGCTGGCCTGAAGTAGAGCGAAATCGAAGTCCGCCGCGGCGCACACCTGTAGCAGCGCGTGGGTGTCTTTGGGCAGGCAGGATCCGCCCCAGCCGGGACCCGGTTGCAGGAATGCCTGCCCGATCCGCCGGTCGTAACCGATGCCTTCGGTGACGTCGAGCACGTCGGCCCCGAACCGCTCGCACAGCTCTGCGATGGCATTGACATAGGACAGCTTCATCGCTAGGAAGCAGTTCGCCGCGTATTTGACCATCTCTGCGCTGGCCGCGTCGGTGAGCACCGTCGGTGCGCCCAGCCGGGCATACAGCGCCGCCACCCGTTCGGCGGCGTCTTGCGCGTCACAGCCCACCACGATGCGGTCGGGGTTGAGGAAGTCTTCGACCGCCGAGCCTTCCCGGAGGAACTCCGGGTTGCTCACCACTGCCACGTCCGGACGGCCCAGCAACTGTGCGGTGCGTGCCGCGGTGCCCACTGGAACGGTCGATTTGTTGACCACCACGCAGCCCGCCGGCAGCAGTTCGTGCACCTCGGCGGCCACCGCCTCCACGGCTGAGAGATCCGCTGCACCGCCGGCGCCCATCGGCGTGGGCACGCACAAGAACACCACCTCGGCATCCTTGACTGCGGCCGCAGCTCCCACCACGAACTGCAGCCGGCCGGCGGCTAGCCCCTGCGCCACCAGGTCGGGCAACCCTGGCTCCAGGATCGGCACCTCTCCGGCGGACAGCCGGGCCACCTTGCGCGCGTCGACGTCGGCGCACACCACTCGATGCCCCAGCGAGGCAAGACAGGCGCCCGTCGTCAGGCCCACATACCCGGAACCGATCACCGCGATGCGACGCACGAACATGCGGTTCTCCCCTCACGCTGTGTTGCTAGTCATGGTCGCACAGTTATCAGGTCGCCGGCGTAGGGCACGTCGTTGACCTGTTCGGAACTCATCCACAGTCGCAGCGCCCGGGTGGCGCCCACATCGTCGGCGTTGTAGGTGAGCAGCCGGTCCCGCTGGGTCAGGTCCGGTGGCGCGCCGCCCAGCCCCACAGCGTCGGAGTACCAGCGCATCGAGTTCTCGCCGCTGGCCTCCGGATCGTGCCAGGAGAACCCGGCGGCCGGAGCGATCGTCTTGAGTCCCTTGCCGTGCGCGCAGAGGAACTCAGCGCTGACCACCGCGTACAGATCGACCCAGTGGCCCGACGAGATGAACTCCTGCACCGTGGCGGCGGTGGGGATGCCGGGGGCGCCGGCGAAGCGTTCCACCGAGGAGAACATCCAGCGGTTCTCCGCTTGCTCGTTGTAGCAGTACGCGGCAAAGCTCAGACCGCGCTCGGCTGCGCGGGCGCGGACCTCGGTCAGCCAGCCCCAGAATGCCGCGAACGACCGGGCCTCATCGGGCGTCGGCACCGGTTCCCAGGTGGCGAAAGCGCGATAACCCCTCGGCATCCCGATGTCGGAGCCGGACAGCAGGCAGCCCCACAGATACGCCCCGGATTCGTCGAAGCTCTCCATGTCCACGTCCACCTCGATGTCGGCGCGCGGCACGGTGATGCGCCGGTTGCGCCGCACCAGCGTGAGGTCCCGCTGCCAGGCGCGGGCTAGCAGCACCGCGTCACGGAAAGACACCCCGGCTATCGGCACTGGCGGGTCGCCCGCCGGGTCAAGCGCGGCCAGCTCGTCCACGGTGGACAATCCGGCCGCTCGCAGCGCTACCGCATCCTCCCCGCGCAGCACCAAGCTCACGTCCCGGGAGGCCCGTAGCGCCGGACCGCACAGCGGCCACCACGGGCAGGACCGGCATTCAGTGACCCGGGACGGCTGGGCCAGCGGCTCTTCCTCGGTGGCGGCGGCGCGGGCGACCGCGAGCCGATCGGCGAACCGGGCGTCGTACTCAGCCATCGCGGTCCGGCCACCTGGCCAGGTGGGCGCGTCGAGGTCATGCCACACCACGACGTCAGCCTCAAGCCCGATCACCCCTCCGGTGGCCCGCCCGCGGGTGGCCAACCCGGCCGCCTGTAGCAGCCGCACCGCATGCGCCAGCCGCAGCTGATCCCTGGACTGGGGGCGGACCTTGCGCTTCGGGTCGATCCTGGCCAGCGTCGGTTGAGACAACGAGCTGGTGCGGGCCCCGGAGCCCGGGTCGGTCACCTTGTGCCGCACGACGATCACTGGAAGGTAGCCACCGTGGTGGCGCACCAGCAGTTCTACGCCGCCCCGGCGGCCGCTCTGGGGATCTGCCAGCAGCAGGCCGCCCCAGACGAATGGTGCGCCTCCGAGGAGCAGGGCGAGGGTGGTGCTGCACCGCTGGTCGGCAGGCAGCCCCGGCGAGACCTCCGCCCAGTCAGCGGGGTGGTAGGCGGCCAGCCGGTCGGCGACGAAACGACGGTGCGTGACGGCATCGGCGATCCGCCTCGCGGCGGTCGCGTCCAGCGCAGCGCGCGGCGTGTCGGCTACCGTGGGATCGTGCTCCAGGTGCACCCGGCGGCGGCAGCGGGTGACCACAGCGGCGTCCAGCAGCACTGTCGAGTCCACGACGTCAGACTATGTCCCGGGACTGACAGCCTGCGCGACCACCGGCCGGTGACACGACGATCAGGGACACGACGATCAGGACCCATTGGCGATGAAGCCGTGCTGCCCGAGCCAGTCGCGGGCAACCCGGCGTGGCGATCTGCCCTCTGCGGACCGCTGCCGGTTCAGCTCGGCCATCACCTCATTGGTCAGGGCCGCGGAGATCGGGGCGAACGCCTTGGCGATGTTCGGGTTGTGGCCTGGTAGATGGGGCCGGCTTGGAGCACCTTGAGCCAGCGGCGGGTGGTCCGGATCTCACCCGATCCGTCCGCTGACGAGCCTTTCAGCGACGCCGCCCAGCCAGTCGATGATCAACGCCAGCGCTGCCACGATGGCTGACGTGGCGAGCACCGCCTGCGCCCGGCCGAGATAGAGCATGCTGCTGATGGGTTCGCCGAGGCCGCCGGCGCCGATGAAGGTGGCCAGTGTGGCGGTACCGACGTTGAGTACCAGCGCTACCCGGATGCCCGCCACCATCACCGGCACCGCGAGCGGGATCTCCACCCTCAGCAGGGTCTGCCTGGCGGACATCCCCATGCCTCGGGCGGCCTCGATGAGTGCTGGATCCACCTGCAGCAGCCCGACCACCGTGTTGGTGAGCACCGGCAGGAACGACGCCAGGACCAGAGCGATGATCGCCGTCGTGGTACCGAACCCGAGCAGGAAGGCCAGCAGGATGATCACGCCGTAGGCCGGCAGCGCCTGCATGAAGCCACCGAACGCGAGCGTCCCGGTCCGGATCCGGGCCGCCGCCGGGCGGCTCAGCGCGATCCCCAGCGGCAGCGCCAACACGATCACCACCACGGTGGACGCCACCGTGAGCCAGATCTGCTCGAGGAACCTGGGCCACAGGTAGGACGGATCCAGTGCCCGTTGCTCGACGCTGTCCAGTTGCCGAGTGGCGGTGTAGACGAGCACGCCGGCTAGCCCGACGACCACGATCACCGGTGTGGCGACCAGGTCGCGGTTGCGCCGGATCCAGCCCGGTGCACGGGCGGGTACGGCCGCTGTCATCGCGGCTGCGCCTTGGTGCGCAGGTCGGCCACCAGCGTCTCCCAGCGCAGCGCGCCTCGGGGCCGCCCGTCGTCATCGACCACGACGACCACCGGAGCGCGCCCGTCGAGCATGACGTCGACGGCGTCATAGACAGTGCCCGACAGCTGAACCGTGACCAGCGCCGGGGGTTGCTCTGATCCGGGCACATGCTGCCAGGCCGATGGGCGGCCCGCGCCGTCCACCGACAGCACGGGATGGTCCTGCCCAGCAGCCCTGGCACCGGAGATCACGATCTCCTCCAGCTCCAGCCGGCTGATCTCCAGCAGCGACAGCCGGCGGACGGCGGCGCCGCTACCGACGAACTCGGTGACGAAGTCGTCGGCGGGATGGGCGAGTACCTCACTGGGGGTGTCGTACTGCGCCAGGCGCCCGTGAGTAGCGAACACCGCGATCCGATCCCCCAACTTCACGGCTTCGGACAGATCGTGGGTGACGAAGCAGATGGTCTTGGCAACCTGGCGTTGCACCTCGAGGAACTCGTCCTGCAACCTCTCCCGGGTGATCGGGTCGATGGCCCCGAAAGGCTCGTCCATCAGCATCACCGGGGGGTCGGCCGCCAGACCGCGGGCCACCCCGACGCGTTGCTGCTGCCCACCGGAGAGCTGGCGCGGGTAGCGGTCCCGGAAGTCGTCGGGCTCCATCCCGACCAGGTGCAGCAGCTCGTCGACCCGGCTGGCGACCCGGCGCTTGTCCCAGCCCAGCATCTTGGGCACCACCGCGATGTTGTCCCCGATGGTCAGGTGCGGGAACAACCCCACCTGCTGGATCACATAGCCGATCCGCCTGCGCAGCTGGTCGCCGTTGACGTCGGTGACGTCCTCGCCGGCGAGCAGGATCCGCCCGGTGGTCGGCTCGATGAGCCGGTTCATCATTTTCAGGATGGTCGTCTTGCCGCACCCGGACGGCCCGAT